>DASXMF010000099.1:0-2157 GCA_036495845.1 Rhizomicrobium sp. | reverse complement strand
GCCTTTGGGGCGTTACGGGCTCAGTTCCAGCAACGGGCGGTTTTGCGACAACCGCCCGTTCGCACATTCTGGCAGATTTCCTGGACACAAGGGGCGTTTCGCGATCGTCACGGACGTAGGGTTTGGGATGCGGTGGACGCGGCAGCGTCGTCGCGCGCCAGTCGCGCGGACGAACGACGAGGCGGCGGACGGCGAAGTCGTGTGGTCCTGGCGCCCCGACGCTGGCGTCAAGCTCGTGATGATGTCAGCGCATCACTAGTGACGATGCTTCGCATCGCACTGAAGTGATGTCGCCTACGCATCACGCGGGTGAAGGTGGCAAGAAAGCCCGGTCACCTGGGAGAGCACGAAGTAAGCCGTTAAAACCGCCGCGCGGGGAAAGCCGGATTTTCCGGTGAACCTGTGGTGACTAACTCGTGTGCTTTTTACATTGCACGCGAGGCTGCGGGTGCATCGGACACCCGGCTTTCCCTGCGCCCTCCCTTGAGGGTCGCCTGCGCCCTCCCTTGAGGGTCGTGCGCCCTCCTGTCTCGAGGGGCACAATATTCTT
Organism: Rhizomicrobium sp.; assembly: GCA_036495845.1. Lineage (GTDB taxonomy): Bacteria > Pseudomonadota > Alphaproteobacteria > Micropepsales > Micropepsaceae > Rhizomicrobium. The sequence goes on along the minus strand of DASXMF010000099.1, from coordinate 1,607 downwards.
GCAAACCTCGGCCGCATGGCGCCGCGAGTGCGCGAACGTATGTCTGTAGGCTGTTTGAAAATCAGATCATGTTGGCCATGCCGGCGGGATAAACCGGCGATCTCGATGAGAACGCGGGCTAGTGGCGGCAAGCCATCGTAATCGCAGGGGTCGCCCGCAAGGTGCCGATTGGCGGAACGTCCGGCGAGATACTGCACGCCAGACGTACTCGCCTTCATCAGACTTTGAGTCGTATCGTGGGAGCTGCCATGCTTTCAGTCATGATATTGATCAGGGCAGGTTTCCCGCTTGCGATGGCGTGATCGATCGCGGCTGGAAGGTCAGCTGCTTTATCGACGAATTCTCCATGTCCGCCGAGCGCCGCCACCACCAGATCGTAGCGTGCCGGGAGCAGATCGAGGTTGTGAATCCGGTTCGGCCCGTATGATCGCAACTGAATTTGGCGCTCCGCATTCCAGCACGCGTCATTTCCGACCACGGCAATGAAGGGCAAGCGGCACCGGACGGCCGTCTCGAATTCCGCGAGATGGAAGCCCAGAGTCCCGTCGCCAAGCACAGCGAAAATCGGCGCTTTGGGTTCGGCATAGCGCGCGGCCATGGCAAGGGACAGCGAACTGCCGATGGCACCGGAGACGCCGTTCACCATTCGCCGGCGCAAGGGAAGCATGCTCTGCGCCCATTGGCCGAATTCACCGCCGTCGCCGACCAGCACAGTGTCCTTGTCGTTCTCGATATAGGGGCGAAGTACGCGAAAGACTTCTGCGGGATGGAGACGCCCCTCAGTTGAGGAGACGACCGAGGCCCATTCCCGCGGCCGGTCATCCAGTGCGGCGCGAGCCTCCTTGAGCCATTCGGCACCACGGCGGCTGGCTTCCGAGGCCCGTGCGATGAGCGTCTTCGCCGCAAGCTTTGCGTCCGCGATACAACCGATGAGAAGCCGGGACCCGACCTCCTTGACGGCCCGTTCCACCATTGCTCCTTCCGGATCGATCACAACAAGGCGAACGTCCGGCGCATAGTCCGGCGCGGCTGCCCAGCGCGTCGTGAAATCGAGTGCTTTGCCCAACAGCACCACAAGATCGGCCTTTCGGACCACATCAGCAAAAGCGCCGAGCGTCGCGTCAGCGGGGCCGCGCGGGCTTTCGAGAATGACCACGGGCACGTTGGTCGTCTCCTCCAATCTCTTGAGGAGTGCACGCCCCGCAAAGCCGAAAGGGCGGGCGGCGCAAAAACGATGGGCCGCTTGGCGGAGACGAGGGCTGCCAGAACGCCATCTGCAATCTCCGGCGCAATGTTCGGTTCTTCCGGCCGCTCGGCCAGTTCGGGCCATGTGATGCGATCGAGTTGAACGCTTGCGTCGAGCAGATCCGACGGAAGGCTGACATGCACCGGCCCCGGTCGTCCCTGCGCCGCCAATCGCATGGCGTGGCCAATGTCCTGACCGAGAGTAGCTGTCGACTTCGCCATCCAGGAGGCCTTGGTAACAGGCGCGGCCATTTCCGCCTGCCTGATTTCCTGGAAACCGCCGCGTCCCAATTCCCATGTCGCCGCATGGCCCGACAGCAGCACCATTGGAGATTCGGCGGTTTCCAGGAAATCAGGCAGGC
>DASXMF010000098.1:0-26982 GCA_036495845.1 Rhizomicrobium sp. | reverse complement strand
TTCGATGGAACGGCGGACGAAGACCCGTGCTTGGCGACGGGCTTTGCTGCCCAGGGCGCAACCGGTCTTCCGTCCGCCACCGCATCAACCACTATAGCCGATGTAGCAAAATCCGACTTACAAGGCGCCAAGACGCCAAGGCGCCTGAACCTTACAATCGTTCACAATGAGGCAGTGAGGCAGTGAGAATTTGTGTGCGCTTGCGGCGCGCAATTTTCTCCCTCCCCGTCTCACCGTCTCATTGTAACCATTCCTTCTTGGCGCCTTGGCGACTTGGCGGTGAATCTTTGGTCGTAGTCACGCAACCGTAACAGCGAGCACTAAAGGGCAGGTTCGGTCACGACGATTGGGGACAAATCGGCTCGATTGTGTGGCGCGTCGTTTTCGGACTCGCGCCACAGACCGTACATGAAAAGCGCCCACAGTCTCGACGCGTGATCCCGGCGTCCGGAGCGGAAATCCTGCTCCGTGCTCGCAATCGCCGCCAGATCGAAAGGATCCATCAAGCCGGGATCCGAGAGCACCGCGGACATTCGCTCCCGCAAATCCTCGTCGAGCCATTTGGCCAGAGGAATGCCGAACCCCTGCTTGGTCCGGCCTGCAAATTCGCGGCCGAAGGTTCTGGCCGCAAGCTGCTTCAGAAGATACTTCCCGGTTCTGCGCCTCACCTTCATCCCGACGGGCAGGCGCGCGCAATACTCCGCCAATTCGTGATCGAGCAGCGGTGCATGCGTTTGCAGACTGCAATGCATGGAGGCGATGTCCATCTTCACGAGATAGTCGTCGGGAAGATAGGCGTGATTATCGAAATACAGCATCCGGTCGACGGGGTTGCCGGCGTGAAGCCGCGCCTGCTCGAGCCGCGCGCGCCGCCATTCCGGCAACAGGGGCGGATTGCCGTCTCCCGCGAGAAGAACGCGGCGCGCGTTGTCGTGCCAGTTCCCGCGATAGTTCATGAGAGAACCGAATTCAGGGTGGATGAGATCGCGCGTCAACCGGCTCTTTGCGCGATCGAAGAAATCCTGCCGGCCCGAGAGGTTGACCGCATGAGGCAACAGCCGTTCGGCCGGAACGACCCGTCCGAGCACGCTGCTCGCGAAAAGCGTCGCCCTAGAGATCCGATAGCGCGGATAACCGCCGAGCAATTCGTCGCCGCCGTCACCCGTCAGCGCCACCGTCACGTGTTCGCGCGCGGACCGGCACACGAGGAACGACGGAATTGCGGAGGGATCGGCGAACGGTTCGCCATAGTGGCGCGCCATGAGGGGCAGGAGATGCTCGACATCGCCGGTGACGATCTGCTCGTGGTGATCGGTGCCGCAAATTCGCGCCGCTTCCTTCGCGTGAGGCAGCTCGTTGAGGCTTTGCTCCTCGAAGCCGACGCTGAAGGTCTTCACCGGCATGCTCGAGTGTTTCGCCATTTCGGCAACGACAACGCTCGAATCCACGCCTCCGCTCAGGAGCGCGCCGAGCGGCACGTCGGCAATCATGCGCAATCGCACCGCTTCCGCGAACCTCTCCTCGAATCCTTCGAGCGCTTCAGCGTCGCTGAGATCGACCTTGCACGTGTAGTCGAGGTCCCAGTATTTTTCGGCTCTGAAGCCTTTCTGCGAGAAGATCGCCCAATGGGCGGGCGGAAGCTTGCGGATGTTGCGGTAGATCGTCCACGGCGCAGGCACGACGAGAAGCTGAAGGTACAATTCCAGCGCGTCCGCGTCGTGGTCGCGGCGGACGGCAGGGTGCCGCGAAAGAGGGCCGATCTCGGAACAGAAGACGAGCCCGCTCTTCGTCAGCGCATAATTGAGCGGCTTCTTGCCGAAGCGGTCGCGCGCGAGAAACAGCTCCTCTTTTCGCGCGTCCCAGATGGCGAACGCGAACATGCCGCGCAACCGCTTGACGCATTCAGGACCGAGACGCCGGTAGAGCGCCAGAATGATCTCCGTGTCGCTGCGGGAGCGGAAGCGCGCGCCCGCCTCCTCGCATTCGCGGCGCAGACCCTGAAAATTGTAGATCTCACCATTGAAGACGATGACGTTGCCGGTCTCGGGATCGAGCATGGGCTGATGGCCGAGCGGACTGAGATCGATGATGCTCAGCCTGCGGAAGGCAAACCCGCAATTGCGGTTTTCCTCGAGCCACAGCCCCTCGTCGTCGGGACCGCGATGCCTGATCCCGCGTGACATCGCCTCCAGCGGCGCCCTGGTCACGCCGCCGTCGAACCTCGCTTCACCGGCAATGCCACACATTCAGGCCTCTTTCGGGCAAAATGCCGAAGCAGATCGTATTACGCAAACCCCAACGTAACTATAATGGGTGTTCCGTGGGCAAAAGCCGGGACCCGCCCGTACCTTCGTGTAACAAGCAGGTCTTTGGCGATTCGGGAGATGTCCATGATTGTGGTGACGGGAGCCGCCGGCTTCATCGGCTTTCACGTGGCGGAAGCGCTTCTGGCGCGCGGCGACACCGTGCTCGGCATCGACAATCTCAATGCCTATTACGACGTGACGCTCAAACAGGCGCGCCTGGCGCGTCTCGAGGCCCAGCGTGGCTTCGTTTTCCGCAAAGCCGACATTTCGAACCGTGAAGCCATCACGGGATTGGCGGGCGCGTTTCCGGCCATCGCCGGCATCGTTCACCTCGCCGCGCAGGCCGGCGTGCGCCACTCCCTCACCGATCCTTACGTCTACGTCCAGGCGAACGTCATGGGGCAGGTCGTCATGTTCGAGCTGGCGCGCGCCTGTCCGAAGCTCACGCATTTCGTCTATGCAAGCTCGTCCTCGGTCTATGGGAGCAACGACCGATTGCCGTTTTCGGTGGACGATCCCGTCACCCAACCCAATTCGCTCTATGCGGCGACCAAGCGCGCGGACGAGCTGATCGGCCATACCTACGCCCATCTCTATCGAATTCCGGCGACGGGGTTGCGCTTCTTCACGGTCTACGGTCCGTGGGGCCGGCCCGACATGGCCGCATTCCTGTTCACGCGCGCGATCCTGGCGGGCGAACCGATCCGCGTCTTCAACCGTGGCGAGATGTGGCGCGATTTCACCTATATCGACGACGTCGTGAGCGGCGTGCTGCGCGCGCTCGACCGCCCACCCCAGAGCACACCGCCGCACGCGCTTTACAATCTCGGCAATCACCGCTCCGAAAAACTGACAGACTTCATTGCGGTCCTCGAAGCGGCGCTGGGAAAAAAAGCGCAGATGCGCTTCGAGCCGATGCAGCCGGGAGATGTCCCTTCAACCTATGCCGACATCGAATCGAGCCGCCGCGATCTGGGCTTCGAGCCGACCACGCCGATCAGCGAAGGCATTCCCCGCTTCATCCGCTGGTACCGCCAGCATTACGGCGTGTGAATCGGACACCCCTCACCCACGTTTGGGCAGATTTCATCGGCCGTATTTGCAACCCTCTCCCACAAGGGGAGAGGGTAATTCCGAGCGCTGCATCTGCCAGAAAACGCGCAGGTGGCGCCCCCTCTCCCCCTGTGGGAGAGGGGTCAAGCACCATGTCCCCTCAACCGCTCAAGCGCAGGTGAGGGGTAAAAACCGTGCTCTATGTCGCTGCGGCCAAAGCGAGCCGGCTGCGTCTCATCCCGTAGGCGAGATAGAGTACGAGCCCGCCGGCATTCCAGACGACGAACCATTCCTGGGTGAAGCGCGGCAGGCCGTAGAGGAAGAGATAGACGCAGCCTGCGACGCACAGAAATGCCACGACGATCCCGAAGGGAGCGCGGAATACGCGCGGGCGCGCGGGCTCGCGCAAACGCAAGACGATGAGTGAAAGCGCCACCGCGATGAAGGCCGCGAGCGTGCCCGCATTGGCCAGCAGCGCAATCCTGTCGAGCGGCAGGGTCGCGGCGAGAAGCATCACCCAGAAGCCTGCGAACAAGGTCATGACGACGGGCGTGCCGCGAGTCTTGTGGAGGGCGGCGAGCCGTTCGGGAAGCAGCCCGTCGCGCGCCATCACGAACCAGATGCGACTCTGGCCGTACATCAGAACCAGAATGACGGTTGGCAGCGCGATGATCGCCGCGGACGCAACTAGCTGCGCCGAGAAGGGATGACGCAGCATCTGAAGCACATGTACGAGCGGCGCACCCGTGCGCGCGATGTCGAGGTAACCTGCGGCCCCCAGCGCGGTCGCCGCGACCGCCACATAGATCGCCGTGCACAGCACCATCGAACCAATAATGCCGATGGAGAGATCGCGCGCCGGATTCTTCGTTTCCTCCGCCGCGGTCGAGACCGCGTCGAAGCCATAGAATGCGAAGAAGATCAGCGCAGCGGCCGCGAGCACGCCGCGCTTGACGCCGTCGGCGTCCACATGGGCTCCATAGCCATAGGGCGCAAACGGATGAAACCGCGCGGGATCGAAGGCGCTCGACGCCAGCACGACGAAGAGCACGAGCGCTGCAAGCTTGATCCCAACGAGGATGAGATTGACCGTCGCGCTCTCGCGCGTGCCGATGATGAGAAGCGTGGTGACGACCAGGCCGATGACGACGGCCGGCAGATCGATGGCGCCGCCCGCGAACAACCCATGCGCCAGCGCGTTGGGCAAAGGCATTCCGGCCGCGGCGAGAAATGCGGAGACGTGCGCCGACCAGCCCACGGCGACGGCGGCGGCCGCGACGGTGTATTCGAGAACGAGACTCCAGCCGATGATCCACGCCACCAGTTCGCCGAGCACGGCATAGGAGTAGGTGTAGGCGCTACCCGCCACCGGCATCAGCGTCGACATCTCCGCGTAACACAACGCCGCGCAGGCGCAGATCACGCCGCAGAGGGCGAAAGAGAGAATCACCGCAGGCCCGGCAAGTCCGGCGCCGATGCCCGTGAGCGTATAGATTCCGGTCCCCACGATGGCGCCAACGCCGAGCGCGATGAGATGGGGCCAGCTGAGGCTGGGCGTAAGGCGGTGCCCGCCCTCGGCCAGCGTATCGATCGATTTCCGCCGCGTGATGAAACTCATGCCCTGCGCCCCTCGAATTCGAAGCGGACGTTAATGCGCCCGGCAGCCACGCGCCACACTTTCCCGGCCTGACCGTTCAAGAACCGTGCGCAGCCGGAGAACGGATCGTTTGCCACTCTTCATGACAAGCCTTCCAAGACTCGCGAGCAAGAGTTAGCGTGGCGGTGTCTGGGAAGTCGCGGCCTCGGCGGCCGCCAGGAAGGGGAAATCATGGCAACAATGGACGCGGTCGCCGCGCCGTCGCAATTCGGCATGGGACGGGTGATCACGCGCACATTCGAGGTGTTCGGACGGAACTTCATTCCGTTCAGCGCGCTGGCGGCGCTGGCCGTCGCGCCGACGACAGTGTTTGGTTTCGTTCTGACGCGCTCCTATGTCCGGGCAGTGACCGGACCACCGAATCTGTCGGTGCTGTTCGCGAACATTCCCTTGCAAGGCGCAAATCTGCTTGTCTCAGTCGTCTTAAGTGTTTTCCTCCAGGCGGCACTCGTGCATGGCACGTTCACGGCGCTGAATGGCAGACCGGCCAGTTTCGGCGAATGCCTTTCGACCGCCCTTCGCTCTTTTCCACGACTCCTGGGGATTGGATTCCTGGCTTCGTTCGGCGTCATCTTCGGCATGCTGCTCCTGGTTGTCCCAGGTCTGATTCTTGCTGTGATGTGGTCCGTCGTGGTTCCCGCATGTATCGTCGAACACAAATCAGTAGGAGAATCGTTCTCGCGGAGCTCACAACTGACTAGCGGCCACCGCTGGGCGATTTTTGGGCTCATTGTGATCCTGGCCGTGGCCGATTTTGCAGCAGGCCTTGCGATTCGCCCACTGTCGGGACTCAGTTTTTTCCCAACTCCAGGGCACGTGCTTCCCGAATTCGGCATCTACTGGATTCTTGGAACAGCGCTGAGGATTATCATAGCGGCGATCTCCGCTATCGGCGCTGCTTCGATCTACTATGAACTGCGTTCGATAAAGGAAGGCGTCGGCGCCGAAGAACTCGCTTCCGTATTCTCATAGGGCTACACTGCGTCGTGCTTGTCGCGGCGGCGGCGTCCAAACAGCAGGCGCTGTTCCAGCCGTCCACGCAGGGCCGCATAGTAGGCCGACAGAAACTCCGCATCGGGCTCCTGCGTCTCGAGCCCGAGCTTGCCGCAAATGCGGGCGGCGACGGCCTTCATCGTTGCCGGATCGCGACGGCGCAGCACGTCCTCCAGCACGTTCAGCTCCTTGATCCCGTAAGCGTCCAGCGCGGCGTCTGAGAAAACAATGCGTTTGCCAGCCGCGTCGACCGCAAGATCGGTCCACAGTTTCGATTTCGGCATGCGTACAACCCAGGTTCCGCCGACGAGATCGCCCACGCGAAGCCGGTCACGATTTAAGAGCGGAAAAAACACGAAAATGGCGCACCATACGATGCCGATAATTTCGATCCAGGCGTCCACCGCGAATGCCGAAGCAACCATGAACGTGATCGGCAGGAACACTTCCAGCTCGCGCATGGCATTGCGCACGAAGATCGCTTCTGCGGTCAACGCACCGCCATTGCGGGCGGCAACCCTGAGACCGATGATGCGCTTTCCGGGGCTCGCCGCGCGCGGTGAAAGCTCAAAGCCCATGAAATAGAAATTGCGGAGGAAGAAAAATCCCAGGAGCCAGATGACGGGCAGTGCCTCACGTGCGAAACCACGAAATCCGCCGAGCAGGACGGCAAGTGTCACGACGAGGGTCAGTGCCACGAGCGACCCGACAATCATGGCGGCGTCGAGCAGGAACGCCCCTGCCCGTTCGCTCGCCTCCGCGAGCGCGATGCGAAGATCGACGCCTTCGGGCGTAACGAGCTCGCGCACGCGGACGCCGGGAGAGACAGCGTCACGACAGAATGCGGTGGCCGCTGCGCTCATATCCTGTCCCGCCGCCCATAAAAATACAGACACCAGATAACAGCGGAAATTGCGGCCACCGCGTAGCGGAACGGCGTCGGCGCGATGAGCTGGCGGCCGAATCCCTCCAGAAGACCAGCGACGGCAAGCATCACGATGACGCCGGCCATAACGATGGCCGCGAGTCGGCCGGCTCCAGCCAGGGCGTCAAGCCTGCGCCGTCGGCCGGGAAACGCAATCGCCCAACCGACGTGAAATCCTGCCGCTCCGGCGAGAGTCACTGCGAAGAGTTCCGTTACGCCGTGGATCAGTGCCCAGCCGCCGAAATCGATGCCGAGCCCACGGGATTGAAACACGGCAAAAAACGCACCCAGCATCATTCCGTTGTAGAGCATCAGGAGTGCAGTCGGCAGACAGCAGGCAAATCCCAGGGCAAATGCACCCAATGCGATTTGAGCATTGTGCGTAAAGAGGAAAGCCGAGAACACGGTCAATCCGTCAGCGCCGTGCTTGTTCAAAAGTGTCCCGCGCAGGAAGCGCGCGGACGCTTCGGGGTCGCGTCCCAACGCCAGGGTCGCGGGAACAAATGTGCCGAACCAGTCCGGCGATTGGCGCGTCAGCAGGAATGCGGCGGCGGCGCCGACCAGGGTCAGTGCGCCTGCGATCAGCGTTTCCCGCCACAGCGCCCTTACCGCGCGCGGCCAGTCGCTCAAAAAGAATTGCGCGAGCCGCTCCGGCAGTGTGGCCCTTGCACCATAAACGCAGAAATAGGCACGTGCCGAAAGGCCCTCCAGATATTCGAGCAGGCTCCGGTCGAGCGAGATGGCCCGCGCAACAGAAAGCGAAGAGAGCGCCGCACGATAGAGCAGCGGAAGCGCCAGAATTTCGTCATCCGTGAGCGCGGCCGCCGAGCCGCGTTCGAAGCGGTCGAGCAGATTTTCGAGCCGCCGCCAATCCGCTTCACGCTCGCGGCGAAATCGATTGCTTTTGAGGACGATTTCCACGACGCCCTCAAAGACGGCCGAGGCGCTTGGTCACAAGGTAGCTCGTCAGGAGAGCAGAGCCGATGCCGCTCACGGGCGCGTCGACAATATCGGCGCCCATGCGCCGCAACCGCTCGATCACGATTTCGCGTTCGCGCAGAAGCGAATCGGCCACGACCGCCTGTAAAACATCTTCCGGCGTCAACGGTCGCGCGCGCCGAAGCGTTTCGAGTTCCTGATCGCGAAAGACTACGAACAGCACGTAGTGCCGTTTCATCAGCCGGTCGACATTTTCCAGCATCAGCTCGGCGCTTGTGGTGTCGACGAAGTCGGTGAAGATTACAATGATCGAACGACGCTCAAGCTCGCTCGCAAGCTGGGTAAGCCCGAGTGTGAAATTCGTTTCGGCGGCCGAGTAGTCGAGGCGGGACGCCAGACGTTGCAGCAACCCGAAGGCCGCAGGCCCGGCAACGGTGCCGCTCGCCAGGCGCGGCCTTTCGTCAAAAGCGAAGAGGCCGACGCGATCGCCGAGCTTGAGGGCGACATAGGCCAACAAAAGAATGGCCTGCAGGGCACGATCGAGCCGGGGCTGGCCCTCCAGAGGCTCGCTCATCAGCCGGCCGGTATCGAGCGCAAGCACGAGATGCTGGTTCTCTTCTGCGTGGAATTCCTTGGCTTTCAGAGCAGCGTGTTTTGCCGATTGCTTCCAGTCTATGCGCCGGCGGTCCATCCCGGTCTGAAAATCGCGCAGCGCGTGAAACTCGATGCTTTCGCCGCTGTCCAGCAGCATGTGCAGGCCGAACTGCGCATCGCGGCTGAACAGCCGCTCCGCTTCTTCTTTCACGGCCTGCAGATTGGGAATGACGGGAATGGTTCGGCCAATCGCCTCGATCCGCTGCCGCCAGACCAGACCGAGCGGCGACAGCCAGCGCACCCAAAGGCGCTCGATCCGACCCTCGCCACGCCGAAGCGGCACGACCGAGAACGGCGCGATGCCGTCGCCACCTTCCATCAAAATTGCACGGCGCGACGGCACGATGTCGAGCTTTGGGCCGCAATCAAGCGCAACCTCGGCGCATGCAGGGGCAGCGGCCGCATGGAAATGCAGCAAGATGCGTGCAACGGGCTCCGAGCCCATTGCAATCGAGACGGGAAGTTCCGTATCGATGGCAAGCGATGATGGCGAGGCGGCGGTAGCTGCGTCGACGAACATGGCCCCGAGGACAAAGATCGACCAGCCGACGCCCGCCAGCCACCAACCCGGAGCAATAACGCCGAGGATCAACGCGAACGGCACGCCCAGACCGACGAATAGTACGGCGCGAGCCGTCGGATAGATCGTCGTCATTCGCGCGTCACCTCGGCGCCCCGACGCGCTCGATGATCGCGCGTACCACGTCGTCCACCTTCCGGCCGTCGATCTCAGCAGCGGGCGAGAGCACGAGACGGTGGCGTAGTGTCGGCAGGGCCAGCGCCTTCACATCATCGGGAATGACGTAGTCACGGCCCTGCAAGGCAGCAAAGGCACGCGCCGCGGCCGCCAGATTGGCGGCACTTCGCGGACTGGCGCCATGGGAGACATCGGCGGAAATGCGCGTCTCCCGGACGATGCCGACAATGTAGTTCACGATTTCCTCGGCCAAGCGAACCGAGGCGACACTCGCTATCGCAGCCGACAAAACGTCGCGATCGGCGACGGCCGCGATGCCCAGGCTGGCCGGGTCAGGCATTTGTACGCTTGAACCCATGGCCGCAACGATCGCGCGCTCCTGCGCTTCGTCCGGGTATGCGAGCACATGCTTGAATAGAAAGCGATCGAGCTGCGCTTCCGGCAGAGGATAAGTGCCCTGTTGCTCGATCGGATTCTCGGTAGCGACCACCATGAAAAAATCGGGTAGCCGGTGCGTTTTCCCGTCGAGCGTGACTCTGCGCTCCTGCATCGCTTCGAGCAGCGCGGCTTGCGTCTTGGGCGGCGTGCGGTTGATTTCGTCGGCGAGAAGCAATTCGCAGAATATCGGGCCGCGGACGACGGTGAACGTGCTGGTCTGGAAATTGAAGAGATTGGTTCCGACAATGTCACCGGGCATCAAATCCGGCGTGAACTGAATACGTCCAAATTCGAGCGCGAGGCTCGCCGCCAGAGACTGCGCGATCAGCGTTTTCGCCGTGCCGGGCGGTCCTTCGAGCAGCACGTGGCCCCCGCAAAACAGCGCCGTCAGCAGGAGGTCGACGGTCTCGTTTTGCCCGACGATCGCCTTGGCCACTTCGGCACGCATGCGATCGGCAAGATTTTTCACGTCGCTATGCTCCATGGGAGATCCTTTGCCGCCACCGGAATAGCTCGCCCGCGCATTCGACGAGATCCGCGCGCGTGCCTGTTGCCCGCGCACGGGAGAGAAGCTGCGCAAAACTCGCGCCGCCCCGACGCTCCAGGGCCGCGATGAGTGCATCGCCTTCGGTCGCGTCCCGGCGCGCACCGACCGCCGCCAGCGCGAGATTTCGGGTCGCCAAAGCATAACGCAGCGCCATCTGCGGCTCGCGGTGCATCACTCGGATCAACTCCGCCGAATTGGCCACGAGTGCGGCCTTGCCGAGGGCGAAGGCGCGCGCGGGTGCTTCGGGCGATCCGAACTGGCTGAGTGCGTGAAACCCGAGCAGCATGGCCGCGAGAACGGCGCAGAGCGTGGCGCCGAGAAACGGCGGCGCGAAAATGTCGCGCAGCAGGCTTGGATTTCTGCGGAATCCATTGAGCGTGGTATCGAAGACGACAGGCCCGCTGCCGATGGCGGCGAATCGTACCATCGACAGCGCCATCGCGGCCGTCGGAAGGTCGTGCAGCCCATGCGTATTCATCAAGTCAGGATCAGCCAAGACGTAGACTTCGCTGAACCGCAGGCGTGCGAACACTGCGCCGCCACCACGGGAAACGAGAATCGGCTCCCAATCGGAGCCGTGCAGCGTTTGCAGGGAATCAATCCGAGCCAGTCCTCGCGGCACGACGATGTCTGCGTCGGGCCAGGCGATTCTCAGCGAAGGGGATGTTTCGCCATGTGCGCGCGCGATCGAGCTGCCGGGCGAAAGCGATTTGAGCAGGGCGGTAATCGACCGCTCGCCGAACAAGCCGATCTTGACTACCTGGCCACGTTGAATCGGGTCGCTGAAGGACAGCCATTTGGGCAGGATGATGAGGCGCGGTTCCTGATTGACGAAGGCCTCCATCTCGGCGCGCGTGTTTTCGGGACCGGGCATGAGTATCGTGATGGCCGGTGCGACCTGATCGTGACGGAGGGTGCCGCGATCGATCACCACCGGAGACCCCGTATCTTCAAGCAAGAACCGCAATGCCGCGAAACCGATCGCGGATCTTGAAATGGCATGAGCGCCGGCGTCGGTGTCCTCGCGAAAATCGGGCGCGTAGGCGAGAAGCGCAAAAAAGGCCACGAAGGCGAGGCTTCCGGCAAAGACAAGACCCAGCACGAGTTGAACCGGAATGAGCGCGGCAGTCTTGGTTTCCCCGCTGCTCATTGCGCTCGCTCCGCCGACCAGGCCATGGGCAACGCGAAATGCTCGTATTCGAGTCGGCATCGCGCGAAATCGTCCGCGCCGATCGGGCGTTTGGCGAAGAGGGATGTCTCCACGACCCGCGCGATGCGGGAAAAAGCCGCGCTTGGACCGGCTGGCAGCTGTTCAAGGGCGCCGATTTCCCGGCTTGTCAGAGCCGGTCTCAAAAGCGCGGGAAGCCTCTCGGAGATATCCTGGATGCCGCGCAACAACAGCAAATGCACTGCCTCGCCGAAGTGACCCTCTGCGGCAAGCGTGTCTGCCTGATGCAAGAGGAGGCGGGCGGTCTCGGGTGCCGGCCGCCAGGTTGCGAACGATGCCGGCGCGACGGCTTCCCGTTTGGACAATAGACGATAGCGGCTCCAGAGCTGCCGCCCAATGAACCATGCAAGCAGCGCCACGCCGGCGAGCACTGCAGCCCAGAACACGAACTTCAGAATCGGCAGCAGCGTCCCAAGTAGTTTGATAAATGTCATGAACCAGGACGGCAGCGTCGGCGGCACGTACTTTGGGAAATCGAACTGCAGATCGCTGCGCGCAAGCAAGTCCGCGTGTGCGTGCGCCGTTGCCGCCGGAATGACGGATGAGGCGCCATGCAGACTGGCCGTCACGCCCGACCGGCGGGCGGCGTCAAGTGGCCACAGCTACACCTTGCGCCCCCCATCACCCTCAAAACCCACTGATTTCAGCGCAGGAATCAGTATGTGTGAGGCGCAAGCAAATCACAAGGAGATCGACGCTTCCTCGATCATCCTCCAAAACGCGACGGTTGCAGGCGCAGGCCAAGCCGCACCGCTGTGCAGATGAGCCAGGACAGGGCGGACATGTCCACGGGCATGCCCTGGCGCCAGATGTCGAGCAGAAGCGCCACGCGCAGATCGCCGGTCGAATTCAGCACTTCATGCGGATAGGTGTCGTCCCAGACCAGAAAATCCCCGTCGTCGAGGCGATGCTCGACGCCGTCGATCCACAGGATCGCTCCGGGCCAGCCATTCTCGTCGCGCGGCATGCTGAGGCCCACATGGCACCGCACGATGCCGCGGAAAGGACCGCGATGCCGGGGAATATGTTTGCCGGGTTCGAGAAACGAAAAGGATGCGGAGAGCACGGACGGGCAGCGCGAGACCAGCGCGGCGGTCACCGGGCAGCGCTGGAGATTTGGCGCGATGTCGATTCCATAAGCCCGAAGAACGAAGACCCTCCAATCGCGCCCGTCATTGTCGGAGATCGGCGCCTGCGCCTGCATCAATTCGTGAAACCTCGGCACCGAAGACAGCGCATTCGCCACCGTCAACGCTTCATCGCGAATGGCTCTCCAGTTTTCGGCAAAGGAAATCGCCTCGGGAAAATACACCTCCTCGTCGAGCGTGGGCGGCGTGGCGATGCGGCGATCGTAGATCCAGCGCACCGTGTGCGCAGTCAGATCGTATAGCTGGGACATGGATAAAGGCCGGCGATCAAATCACGATGGAATCTTGCATGGCACATCTCCCGCTTCTCGCCCGCGCACATGCCATCCGCGGCCCCATGGGTAAAGGGCACCCGGGCCTCCGGCCGTGCACGGGGTCCGTCGTGAATACCCCCCCCTCGACGGTTCGCATCGGCCATCCCGTGTTCCGCGCGCCATCTTCGAATAGCTGATCGATTGCCATTCCGATGTAGGACTGAGCCTAACATACTGTGCAATCTCCCAGAACGCGCCCCGCAACCGTTTTCCGGATGCCATTGCGATTGGGCGGACGTGACTTCGAACACATTTAGGCCATTTTTACGGGGCCTTTGTGGACGGCGAATAAACGAGGAATGTCAATCATGACAAGATTGTCGCGATTCGCGGTGCCTGCAGCCGCAGCCATGATCGTTGCCGCCGCTTCCATCGCCCCCGCCAATGCCGATGGCGTCAAAGTCGGCACGCTCAGCTGCCAGGTGAGCAGCGGTTGGGGCTTCATTTTCGGCTCCAGCAAGGATCTTCGCTGCGAGTTCTCGCCCGCAAGGGGGTGGGGAGAGCGTTACGTGGGCAGGGTATCGAAATTTGGCGTCGATATCGGCTACACCTCGGGCGGCGTTCTGGTCTGGGGTGTGTTCGCGCCGACCACAGGAGTGCCGCGAGGCGCACTGACGGGCGACTATGTAGGAGCGACGGCGAGCGCTACAGCCGGCATCGGCGTCGGCGCAAACGCGCTGATCGGCGGTTTTCACCGCTCGATCACGCTTCAACCCCTGAGCGTCGAAGGCAATTCCGGTCTCAACGTCGCCGCCGGCATCGGCTCGATCAACCTGCGCTACGTGTCCCCGGAACGCCCAATGAGACGGCCGCCGGGATAACCGATTTCGAAATCGCGCGAGCGAAAGCCCTGGCCTATGGCCGGGGCTTTCGCCGTTTTCATGTCCATGAATATGCGAGGTGATGGCGCGCCGATTGACGTGATCGCGTCCTGGTGCCGTGGTTTCGAAGTTCACCCGATTGTCGATATCACCTTCACTAACGATGCGGTTTCGCGTCGCCGGTCATTTGCGCGGCCGTCTCGCGGCGCACTTTCGCCGATTTATGATCGTAAAACAGTGCTCCGTCGAAGATCGATGCGCCGACCGGATGTCCGTTCTGCAGGATCTGGGCGACGATATCCTGGGAGGGCTCCGATCTGACGCAAAGCTGCATCGCGACATGCACGAATCGTTCTGCCTCCGGCCTGGAAGGGATTCTCTTGAAGATATTGGCGTTGCAGAGGACGGGGCCGCCGGGATGAGGATTCCGCTTCATTTCGATCTTGAGATCCAGGCCCTGAGCGGCCGCGATTCCGGTCAGCAATGCGAACGCCGCACCCGCGAGGCACCCGATCGCAATCGGCGTCTTCATCATTTTGTTTCTGTCTCGCCTGTGCATTGCCGATTCGCTAACCAAAAGCCCGCCTTCGCCCTGCGGGCTCCGGCGCGGCAGCCTCCGCTGCTTCGCAGCGTAGGCTGGTGGGCGCGACAGGGATCGAACCTGTGACCCCTACGATGTCAACGTAGTGCTCTCCCGCTGAGCTACGCGCCCTGAATTTCGTGGGGGTGTGTCCTATACCGCCCGCCGTGTCGGGCTGGCAAGCGGAGGCTCAGGCCGCAACCATGCGGTCGATTTCCTGAACGATCTCGCGCAGATGAAAGGGCTTCGAAAGGACGCGGGCGTGCTTGGGGGCATTCGAGGATGGATGCAGCGCTACCGCGGCAAAACCCGTGATGAACATGATCTTGAGGCCCGAATCCATCTCGGCGGCGCGCTTGGCGAGCTCGATGCCGTCGAGGCCCGGCATGACGATATCGGTCAGCAGAAGATCGAAGCTGGCGCTTCTCAGGCATTCGTGGGCCTGCTCCCCGTCGCCGAAATCCGTGACCTCGTGACCCGCCTTCACGAGCGCAGCGGCCAGAAACCGGCGCAACGACTCGTCGTCTTCGGCCAAAAGGATGCGCGCCATGACTCCCCCTCGAACGACTAAAGCCTATATCACGCCTATCGTAAATGTGAGCTGACGCTGCCGTTCGGTGCCGGTCGGGGACCGTCGACATGCTTGCAGGGCGAGGCTTGTTGGTGGTCCACTCGTCCGGCTCTGGAGGATCGCGCCGCCATATGGCAAGCCTCGCCGGACATCGCCCCGAACGGGACCCCGTGCTCGAAGGCCTTTGCGCCGAGCCGGTGCGCGTGATCCGTCCCGCGCGGCAAACGGTACCCTTGATCTTCGCCTCGCCCCATTCGGGCCGCCTTTATCCGTCCAGCTTCGTGGAAACGAGCCGGCTCAGTGCGATTACGCTGAGACGCTCGGAGGATGCGTTCGTCGACGAATTGTTCGCGGCCGTGGTGGCGCTGGGGTCGCCGCTGCTGCTGGCCAGGTTTCCGCGCGCCTATCTCGATGCCAATCGCGCGCCCGCGGAGCTGGACGCGGCCATGTTCGAGGACGCGCTGCCGATGACGATCGATCGCGCGAGTCCCCGCGTGCATGCCGGGCTCGGAATCATTCCCCGTGTGGTGCGTGAGGGCGTAGAGATTTACCGGGAGAAGCTCACCGCCTTCGAAGCCGGCGAACGGATCGCGCGTTTCTATCGCCCCTATCACGCCGCGCTGGAGCGCCTTGTTGCCGATACGCGGGCGCGTTTTGGCGCAGCCATCGTCGTCGATTGCCATTCCATGCCGTCGGCCGCGGCGGCCCCCGATGTCGTTCTGGGCGACAGGCTGGGCCAGGCAGCGTCAGCCGAAGTGACCTTTGCTGCGGAACGTGCATTTTCGGGAGCCGGTTTCCGGGTGGCCCGAAACACGCCCTATGCGGGAGGCCATACCACACAATTGCATGGCCGCCCCGGATCGGGCACGCATGCGCTTCAGATCGAAATCAACCGCGGCCTCTATCTCGACGAGGAACGCGTGGAGCGTACCGGCCGCTTTTCGGAAACGCGCCGGCGGATCTCGACCGCGCTGCGCGATCTGGTCGGTTCGGTTGCATCCCTCACCGCCGCGCCCGCGGCCCGGCTCGCCGCCGAATGAAAAAGGCCGCGCCCGGAGGCGCGGCCAAGTCAAGGGAGGAAACGCCCAGGAAGGGCAGCGGCGCCGCGGAAAGATCCGCAATGCCGCCTTCCAGGATTATGGGCGGAGTCATATTGCGGCGCAATAGAAATCTGCCGCGGAACAAATCTGTTTTTATCTATACATTACAATGTATTACAGAGCTTCTCCGATCAATCGCTGTGCGATGCAGCGTACGGTGGGACTTGGCCGCCGGCAGCAGATTCACGAAACCATAACCGCACCGCAACACAGCCGTCGCGAAACGCAGGCAGGCAGGTGTCTGCATCGATTCGCACCGATTCGCGGCCCGAGGAGAATGCGGATGGCCGAGCTGGCCTGGGACCGAACATCGAGAACGCACGGCACGACGTTGTTGCGCAGGCCGCCTTCGCGCGCGCCCGTGCGAAGCATCCCGCGCGAACCCGCGCGCGCCGTCAGGCGTCATCGCACGATCTTCATTTCCGATGTGCATCTGGGCACGCGCGGCTGCAAGGCCGACCTGCTCGCCGACTTCCTGGCGCGCAACAGTTGCGAAACATTGTTCCTCGTGGGCGACATCGTCGATGGCTGGCGCCTCAAGCGTCGCTGGTTCTGGCCCGACGCCCATAACCGCGTGGTCGAGTTGCTGCTGCACAGGATCGACGCGGGAACGCGCGTGATCTATGTGCCCGGCAATCACGACGAGGTGCTGAGAAGCTATTGCGGCCGGTCGTTTGCGGGCGTCGAACTGTTGCTCGAAGCGGTTCACGAAACAGCCGATGGCAGGCGCCTGCTCGTGCTTCATGGCGATCGGTTCGACACGGTTATCGCCTGCGCGAAATGGCTCGCCCATCTGGGCGATGGCGCCTACACGCTGGCCTTGCACCTCAACGAGGTCTGTCACGCAGCGCGGCGGGCGCTGAACCTCCCCTACTGGTCTCTCTCGGCCTGGCTGAAGCGCAAGGTGAAAAACGCGCTCGAATATATCTGCCGGTTCGAAATCGCGGTCGCTCGCGAAGTCCGTGCGCGCGGTTTCGACGGCGTCGTGTGCGGCCATATTCACCACGCCGCCATCAAGACGATCGACGGCGTGCTCTACATTAACGATGGCGACTGGGTTGAAAGCTGCACGGCCCTCGTCGAAGATATGCGAGGAAATCTGGAGATTCTCTGCTGGGCATCTGCCGGCCAAGGACAGCCCGCCTTGGGCTCGTTTCAGGAGGCGCTCGCCGCGCCGATTCCTGCCTGAGGTCATCCCGATGACGATGTGCCCGGACCGCTCAGGGTCCGGAGCGCCCGTCGCTACCCGGGCCGGCCGGCTTCTCATCTTCACCGACGCATGGGCGCCGCAGGTCAACGGCGTGGTGCGTACGCTGGAGACGCTCGGACGCGATCTCGAGACTCTCGGCTGCGAAGTCCGTTACGCAACTCCTGCGGGCCGGTTGACCGTGCCTCTGCCGACCTATCCCGAGATCAGGCTTGCGCTCTTTCCGCGCCGCAGCCTCGAACGCACGATCGACGAATTCGCGCCGGACGCGATTCACATTGCAACCGAGGGCACGATCGGTCTGAGCGCGCGTGCCATCTGCCGCGCGCGCGGCCTGCCCTTCACCACGTCGTTTCACACACGCTTCCCCGAATATGTGCATGCGCGGTTCCCCTTCGTGCCGAAGCGTCTCGTTTTCGCGTTTCTGCGCTGGTTCCATGGACCCGCCACGGCGATGATGGTGGCGACCCCTTCGTTGAAGAACGAACTGGAGTCGAACGGCTTCCGCAATGTCCGCATCTGGGCGCGCGGGGTGGATGTCGCGCAGTTCCGGCCCATTCCCGGCGCCTCGCTCCCCTTCGTGCGTCCCATCTGGCTCTCGGTGGGCCGCATCGCGGTCGAGAAGAATATCGAAACGTTCCTCAAGCTCGACTTGCCCGGGACAAAAGTGGTGATCGGCGACGGTCCGGCCCGCGCCAGGCTCGCGCGCGCATATCCCGACGCGCGGTTTCTTGGCCAAAAATCGGGGGAAGATCTCGTCCGCCATTATGCGGCAAGCGACGTTTTCGTTTTCCCGAGCCTCACCGATACGTTCGGGCTCGTGATGCTCGAAGCCCTGGCATGCGGCGTGCCGGTTGCCGCCTTTCCCGTGCAAGGCCCGATCGACGTGGTCGGCGATGCACCGATTGCGGCGCTCGATCAGGACCTTGGACGAGCCTGTATGAGAGCGCTCGAGATTCCGCGCCTCGCCGCGCGCGCCTTTGCGCTGACCCGGTCCTGGCGCAGCTGCACCGAACAGTTCCTCTCCAACCTGCCTGTCCGACTGCCGGTTTGCGAGACCACGACAACGCCTTCAGTGCCGGACACCGCCATTTCGTCCGCGGAATCCGTACCGCTCAGCGCCGTGTCGTGAGCTTTACTCGCCGGCGGCCGGCTGCGAAAAGCTGCCTCGGCGCGTGTCAGCTTCGCGCCAGTGTCGGGTTTTCGAAGTTCGCCCTATTATCGATATCACCTTCATGGTGAGCTTCGAAACCAAAACGACACTATAATCAATGGATTGCTAGTATCCTTCGATTCTGAAATTCGCTCAGGGGCCGATATGGAGATCATGCGAATTTCGGAATCTCGACACTAGCCCGAAACATCTTCCGGACCGTTCATGGAGCCTGAATTCGCCCGCGCAAGGAGCCGACGGCTCGCGCCTGCGGAGTTTCTCTTCCTGGGCATCGCGATCCTCGGCTGGGCGGTCATGGTCGTCGCGCGCGGCAAGGACATGTCGTGGGATTTCCGCAATTACCACTGGTACATCCCCTACGCCTTTCTGCACGGACGCCTGGGATTCGATGTCGCCGTCGCGCACCAGGCCACCTACTACAATCCGTTGCTGGACACGCCGTTCTTCCTGCTCGCCAGCCATTTTCAGGCCTGGCTCGCGCTCGGCATTCTGGGCGCAGTGCAGGGTGCGAGTATCATTCCGCTCTATTTTCTTTGCCGCTCCACGATTCGCCTCGAGCCGGCCCGTGCCGTTGCCGCGATCCTCGCGACGCTCAGCATGGCGGGGAGCCTCACTCTCTATCTCGCAGGCGCGACCTACTACGACAACGTGATGAGTCTCCTCGTCCTCTCCGGACTGGCGCTGATCGTTGCGGGCCGCAATGAACTCCGCGACGGCACGCTTGCGCGCGGCGCAGCGATTGCCGCGACCGCGGGGCTCCTGGTGGGCAGCGCGGTCGGCCTGAAGCTTCCCGAGGCGATCTTTGCCCTCGGATTCGCGGCCGCACTCGCGATACTTCGCGGCGACTGGCGACACCGCACGACGCGGCTCGCAGCCGGTGCGCTGGGCGGCGTCGCCGGGTTTGCAATATTCGCGGGATTCTGGATGGTCGCGATGTCGCGGCTGACGGGAAACCCGGTCTTTCCCTACTTCAACGAATTCTTTCACTCGCCTCTCGCACTTGCCGCGCCCTATCGCGATCTTCGCTTCATCCCTCACAGTTTCGAACACCAGATCCTGTTTCCGCTACTTTTTTCGTTCGACTGGCGGGTTGCCGACGATCTTCCGTTTCGCGACATCCGCGTGGGCGTTGCCTACGTCATCCTCATCGCGACGTTCCTGCTCCGGGCGCTGGTGCGGCCGCGCCAGAACCGTCTCGTTGCGCCCGATGCGGCGGCGGCGCTGTTCGCTTTCGTGGCGGTCTCCTACCTCGCATGGCTCAGGATGTTCGCGATCTACCGCTACATTCTGGTGCTGGAAATGCTTTCGCCGCTGGTGATCGCCGCGGCCGTCGGGGTTTGGCCACTGGCGGAGCGGACGAGGATTATTGCGGCCGCGCTGCTGTTGCTATGGGTGCAGGCGTCCACAAAGGCGCTCGAGCCCGGGCGCGTGCCGGCCACCGATCCCTATGTGCAGGCGTCGATCCCGCCGATCGCCCATCCCGACCGCACCATGATTCTCATGACGGGAGAAGCTCCGCTGGGCTATCTCGTGCCCTCGCTGCCGCCGCAAATCCCGATCCTGCGCATCGACGGCTGGCTGATTCAGCCGCAGGACGGTTCGCGCCTCACAGGCGAGACCAGGGCGCGCGTTGCCGCGTTTCGCGGCGATCTCTTTGTCGTCGTCGACGCCGGCGAAATGGCGCGCGCGCGCGATGCGCTGGCCGTCTACGGACTTGCCATCGGCGAAGCCAAGTGCCGAAATATCGTCACGAATCTCGGCGGGCCCTATCGATTCTGCCCGCTTGCACGCAACCAGGCCCCATGAGCGAACATTTCGCGCGCATCGCCGTACTCGTGCCCTGCTTCAACGAAGAGGCCGCGATTGGCGCCGTGGTGCGGGATTTCCGCGCCGCGCTGCCCAGTGCAGAGGTTTATGTGTACGACAACGCATCCGGCGACCAGACCGCCCGGCACGCGCACGAAGCCGGCGCCATCGTGCGCCACGAAAGCCGCCGCGGTAAGGGCAATGTCGTACGGCGCATGTTCGCCGACGTCGAGGCCGACATCTACGTCCTCGTCGATGGCGACGACACTTACGATGCATCTGCGGCGCCGATGCTGGTGCGCACGCTCAAGGAAGGCGGCTATGACATCGTTTCGGGACGCCGCATCGCGGTGGGCGAGCACGCCTATCGCGCGGGCCATGTGTTCGGCAACAAACTGCTGACCGGGCTGACCGCCCTGATGTTTCACGTCAAGCTCGCCGATCTGCTGACGGGCTATCGCGTCATGTCGAGACGCTTTGTGAAATCGTTCCCGTTCACGGCCGAAGGATTCGGCATCGAGACCGAGCTCACGGTTCATGCCGTTCGGCTCCTGATGCCGATGATCGAGATCGACACGAGCTACAAGGAGCGCCCGGTGGGATCGGTGAGCAAGTTGAATACCTGGGGCGATGGCTTCCGCATCCTGTTCACCATCGTGGCGCTGGTGCGGGAAGAGCGGCCGCTGATTTTCTTCACCGGCCTGTTCGCGCTTTTCGCGATCGTTTCGTTGATACTCGGGACGCCGGTCGTCATCGATTATTTCCGCACCGGGCTCGTGCCCAGGCTTCCCTCCGCCGTGCTCGCGGCAGCACTGATGCTGCTTGGCTTTCTTGCGCTTGCCAGCGGCCTCATCCTCGACACCGTCACGCGCGGCCGTTGGGAGCTCAAGCGCACCGCCTATCTGCGTATACCGGGGCCGGGAGATCTCAGGCTGCCATGAATTTTATCGCTGCGAGTGCGAAGCGTCTTCACGAGATTCGCTTCCTGCGATTCGGCGTGGTCGGCGCCGGAGGGTTTTGCGTCGATATGAGCGTTCTCTGGCTGATGATGCATCTCGTCGGTCTCGACAAGTACAGCGGACGCGGAATCTCCTTCATGGCGGCCGTCACCTTCACCTGGTGGGGCAACCGGATGCTGACGTTTCGCGACCGCGCTGCACAGACGGGCCTGATGCGCGAGTGGATGACCTTCGTGACAGCCAACGCGTTCGGCGGCCTGGTGAACCTCGGCCTCTACACGATACTGGTGAGTTTTGCCCCGTCTCCGGCCAACAATCCGTTTCTCGCCGTAGGCGCCGGGGTCCTCGCGGGACTGACATTCAACTTCATTCTTTCGAGCCGCATCGTGTTCCGCGGCTCCGCCAGATAGCACCGGCTATCGCAATCTCGCCAGCTCCTCAACGACCGCCAGGCCGGACGGCGTGTCCATGTCGGTGCGTGTCGTCTCGGTCAGACGCGCGAGCATCATGTAGAAGCCGCAGGTCAGGATGATCTCTACGATCTCCTGCGCGGAGAAATATCTTGTCGCGGCTTTGACCGTTTCCTCGCCGGCACGAACATTCTCGATCACTTCGCGCGCCAGCCGAAGCAAAGTTTTCTCGCGATCGTCGAAACAGGAATCGTCGAAATGACCCGCCCCGATCGCAGCAATCTGTTCCTTGCGGCATCCGGCCGCCTCGGCGACCGGAATGTGCTGAACCCATTCGTACTCGCCGCCCTCGAGATGCGAAACGATCATGATGACCAGCTCGCGCAATTCGGGCTTGAGTTTCTGCCGGCCAAGAATGGCGCCGCCGAGCCGCATGCAAGGAACGAAGGAGGCCGGCGCGTTCGCCAGCATCTTCATCACATTGAGCTTGCGCGGCATCCTTTCGAACGCCTCTCGCACTTCCTGCGGCGAGGCACGGGGATCGGCGTAGGGAATGAGCGGCATGGGAACGCTCCTTGCGGCAAGACCGCGGAGCAAGCATGAACGAGAAAATGCCCGGTCCGCAACTTTTATTCAGTCCGCGTCGACGGCCGGTCGACCAAGCTGCGGATCGACGGTCACCGACTTGATCACGGCAAATACGGGCTGTCCCTTCGCCAGACCGAGCCGGTCGAGCGAAGA
Source organism: Rhizomicrobium sp. (assembly GCA_036495845.1). Classification (GTDB taxonomy): domain Bacteria; phylum Pseudomonadota; class Alphaproteobacteria; order Micropepsales; family Micropepsaceae; genus Rhizomicrobium. The sequence continues at coordinate 4,714 of DASXMF010000098.1, read as the reverse complement.
GCGGGTGATGCGCGCCACGAGCTTCACATTGCCACAACGAAGCCTGACCTCCGCATGCGTCGCGGATCCCGGCTGCGCCGAGAGAATTTCGGCCGGCAGCACATTGTTGGCGCTGACGGCGCGCGGCGCCTCGCATGCCAGCATGATGTCGTCGGAGCGCAACCTCACCCGCAACACGGTCGAAGCGGGAAGATCAAGGCGCGGCACGAGAAGAATCCCGCCGTCGAAGGCAAGCGTGGTCAGGCCGTCGCCGCGATGCTCGACCACCCGCGCCGGAAACACCGCGCCGTGCGAAGGCACGAGTTTGCCCAGTTCGGGATCCGACAGCAAATCGAAGGCGGCCCCCTCGGCGGCAATCCGTCCGTCCCGCACGACGATGATGTCGTCGGCGAGCCGCGCCACTTCTTCGGTCGAGTGCGTGACGTAGATCATCGGCAGCCGGTGGAGATCGCGCAGGTGCTCGAGATAGGGAAAGATATCCGCCTTGCGTTCGGCATCGAGCGCCGATAGCGGCTCGTCCAGCAGGAGAATCCGCGGTGACGCCAGAAGCGCGCGGCCCAATGCGACGCGGCTCTTCTCGCCGCCAGACAGCCGCGCGGGCTTGCGCGCGAGGAGAGGTGAAAGGCCCAAAAGCTCGACGATTTCGCAAAATTGCGCCGCGCTTGCCCGCTCGCGCACACGCCGCCAGCCGAAGCGAAGATTGTTTTCCACGCTCAGATGGGGAAACAGGCGTGCATCCTGGAACACGCAACCGGCGCGCCGCAGCCGGGCGGGAACGAAGACCCCGGCGGCGGTGTCGAGCACGACCTCACCGTTCACTGCGATGCGGCCGTGAAGCGGTCGGATGAGACCTGCAATTGCAGCGACGATCGTCGTCTTTCCCGCGCCCGAAGGCCCGAACAACGCGGTGACTCCGCGCTGTTTCGCGCGAAACGCGACGTCGAGCGTGAAAGCGCCCAGCCTGTGGCGAAGCGCGACGTCTATTGTCATGCGCCGAGCGCTGAGCGCATGCGCCGATCGGCGAAGCCCGCGAGCATGACTCCGATGAGCGCCAGCGCGACCGACAGGGAGGCGAGCCGCGCGGCTTCGACTTCGCCGCCCGGCTCCTGCAGCGCGCTGTAGATGGCCAAAGGCAGGGTGCGCGTTTCGCCCGGGATATTGGAGACAAAGGTAATGATGGCGCCGAACTCGCCGAGGCTGGCGGCGAACGCGGTAATCGCGCCCGCCACGACGCCCGGCAACGCCAGAGGTAAAGTGAGATTGAGGAACCGGTCGAGCGGGCCGGCCCCGAGCGTCGCTGCCGCGTCGTCTAGACCACGATCCTGCGCCTGAAGCGCCAGCCGGATCGCGCGGTATTGAAACGGGAAAGTGATGATGCCTGCGGCGAGCGCCGCACCGGTCCAGCTGAAGGCAAAACGGATACCCAGATGCGCGAGCAGCCATGCGCCCACCGGTTCCTTCGTTCCGAAGGTGACGAGCAGGAGAAATCCGATCGCGACAGGCGGCAGGGCGAGTGGAAGATGCACGGCGCCCTCAACCAGGGAACGGCCGGGAAATACGCGCCGGGTCACGAGCGCGAGAGCCAGCGCGAGCGGCATTGCCCAGAGCGTGGCCACCAGGGACACGCGCAGGCTCAGAAGCAACGCTTCGCTTTCGGCAGCAGTCGGCATCGCGCGGTTCAGTGCACGGCGAAGCCGTACCGCGCAAAGACCGCGCGGGCCCGCAGACCTTCGATGTAGCGGAAATAGTCCTGTGCGGCCCTGTTCTCCGAGCCCCTGACGATTCCGGCGGGATAGACGATGGGTGCGTGGCTCGCGGCGGGAAAAATGCCCACGATCCTGACCCTGGTGCTGGCGCGCGCATCGGTCACGTAGACGATTCCGAGCGGCGCCTCGCCGCGTTCCACGAGTGCGAGAGCGCCGCGAACGTCTTCCGCGGGAGCGACGCGTGGCTCGAGATCCTTCCAGACCCCGAAATGCTCGAGAGCTTGTTTGGCATAGATTCCCGCTGGCACATGGTCGGGGTCGCCGAGCGCCAGCCGTCCGCCGGGCCCCAGCAGGTGCAGCCAATCCACCGAACGATCGATTGCGCGCGGCGCAGGCGCAGAATCAAGTGGCGCGACGAGCGCCAGCTCGTTGCCGAGCAAGACCTTCTGGGTGGCGATCAGTCCTTTCTGTGCCAGATAGTTCATCCATTTCGTATCGGCGGAGACAAAAACCTGCGCCGGTGCCCCGGCCTCGATCTGCCGCGCAAGGGTGGAGGATGATGCGAAGGATTCCCTGATGTCGATGCCGGACGCTTTGCCGTATGCGGAATCCACTTCCCGCAGCGCGTCGGTCAGGCTGGCGGCGGCGAATACGGTGACCGGCTCGCCCGCGCCCGCGGATTGAAGCGTGAGCGCAAGCATCGAAATCGAAAACAGAATTGCCCGCAAAATCGTCATCGAAATCCTCCCTGCCGTGCGGCCTGAAATATCATTTGCAAGGACATCCGTCATGACTGCAAGCATCCCGCGAGCGCGAAAGTGACCATTGCGAGCGGCTCGGGCACCTGACGCTGAGGAACATCCTGCCCGCGGGGTCGTTGTCGTATTATCGGGCGCGAGGCGGATGTTTCGCCGCCCTTCGTATCGATAAGGGTACGATCAGGCCTGAGGGCCACGAGCCCGCTCGCGTCCGATCTTCGACAGAACAGGCAGCAAGGCAGTCGCGGCATCTATTGGGGGAGTCGGTGCGCGATCATGGGTGGTGTCAGGAAACCATGCCGAGTTCCTCCCGTTTCCTTCGGGCGACCAAGCGGAAAGCGAGCGTCATGGACAAGTTCAGAATTGAAGGGAACACCGACAGGATCAAAGGCGCCGTCAAGGTGTGGGCGGGCAGGATTCTTGGAAGCGACCGTTTGCGTGCCGAAGGGCAGGCCGACAAAGCGAAAGGTCACATCAAGCAAGCGGCCGGCAAGGCGGCAGACATGGGCCGCAGAGGCATGGCCGGTGCATCGCGCACCATTCGAAAGGCAATCAGGCATTAGACATTCAGGCTCAACCCGATGCGACGCGCGCCCGGACGGGTGCGCGCCGTCTTGGTGCCTCGGCCCGGCAGCGTCGGTCCGCACATCAGAGCAGACGCCGCGTCCCGGACGATTCGGGCTTCAGCTGCACGCAAGGATTGATTTCCCCCCGCGCAACCATCTGCCGTAGCAGGCCGTTGTTTCCCGAGCGCAAGGGGGCGTCCGTTTGACGTGACGTCCGCTCCGCGCTGGATGCGAAAGGATCTCCATTCATGTCGCTCGGACTCATCCTGATCATCATCCTCGTCATCTTCCTTGCTGGCGGGTTCAGCGGCCGTATCGGTGGCTACGGCTATGGTTATGGGCACCGCGGCATGGGATGTCTGGGCACCATCCTCATCATCATCCTCATCCTGTTTCTTCTGCACCGAATCTGATCTGGAAATTCGCGCCGTCAGTGCGTCGTCGATCACCGCACATGCACCATGCGCCGGTAGGACAGCGCTTCGGCGACATGCGCGCGGGTGACGGTTTCGCTTGCCGCCACATCGGCGATGGTGCGCGCGACCTTGAGCACGCGATGGTAGCCGCGCGCGGTCAGGTGCATGGCGGATGCGGCGTCGGTCAGCAATTTTGCGGCGGACGGCTCCGGTGTGGCCACGCGGTCGAGCATCTCTCCCTCCGCTTCCGCGTTGGTGCGAAGCTTCGCTCCGTCGTAGCGGCGCCTCTGAGTCTCGCGCGCTTTCGCCACGCGCGCGGCGATTTCGGCGGTGCCTTCGGCGGGCGGTGGCAGAGCGAGGTCCGCCGCGCTGACGCCCGGAACTTCGACATGGATGTCGATGCGGTCGAACAGCGGTCCCGAAATTCGGCCCTGATAGTCTGCGCCGCATTTGGGCGCGCGTCCGCACGCCTGGCCCGGATCACCGAGATAGCCGCAGCGGCAAGGATTCATCGCCGCCACGAGCTGGAAGCGCGCGGGGTACCGTACATGGGCATTGGCGCGGGCGACAACGGCTTCGCCGCATTCGATGGGCTGGCGCAGAGAATCCAGGACCGGGCGCTGGAATTCCGGCAGCTCGTCCAGGAACAAAACACCGAGATGGGCTAGCGAAACCTCTCCTGGCTTGACGCGCACGCCGCCACCGACAAGCGCCGGCATCGATGCCGAGTGATGCGGCGCGCGAAAGGGTCGGCGCCGCGAAATGGCGCCGTCGCGTAATTCGCCCGCCAGTGACTGGATCATTGAAATCTCCAATGCCTCGCGCGCGTCGAGCGGCGGCAAAAGCCCCGCAAGACGCGAAGCGAGCATCGACTTGCCCGCACCGGGCGGCCCGATCATCAGCATATTGTGACCGCCGGCAGCGGCGATCTCGAGCGCGCGCTTGGCCGTTTCCTGGCCCTTGACGTCCTTGATGTCGGGAATGATGCGTTCGTCGTCGGCAATGCGCGGCACCGGCGCGCGCAGCACCTGCGCGCCCTTGATATGGTTGACGAGCGCGATGAGAGACGGCGCGGCGATGATCTCGATCTTTCCTGCCCACGCCGCTTCCGGTCCGCTGGCGGCGGGGCAGATCAGCCCGCGCCCGGCTTCGGAGGCGGCAAGTGCCGCGGGCAGCACGCCAGCAACCGGCGCCAGGGCGGCGTCGAGCGACAGTTCGCCGAGCGCCACATAACCGGCCATCTCGCGCGCCGGCAGCACTCCCATCGC
>DASXMF010000097.1:0-30924 GCA_036495845.1 Rhizomicrobium sp. | reverse complement strand
CATCCGCCTGCTCGTTCTGCTGGCGCTGTTTCACATGGCGCTGGCCCACGCGCGCTACAGCATGATGCTCGGTATTGTGGGGGCCATTCTTCTTGCCGACCCCCTTCGCATCGCATTGAGCGAGCGCACGCCGCTGGAGAGCCCTGCGCGACCCGCAATACTTGCGATGGCGGGGCTCGCGAGCGCGATGCTGGCCTCAGCCGCCCTTCGCGCCGCGTACCCGATCCAGCGCTTCGACGAACCAGGCGCCGCGGCGCTTGCCGCAATTCCTGCCTCTCTGGCGGACAAGCCGGTTTTCAACACTTATTCGTTTGGCGGGATTCTGATTTTCAATGGCATTCGGCCGCTCGTCGACAGCCGGGCAGATTTCTATGGTGACGCCTATCTGGACCAATACGCGCGCACGATCGATGGCGACCCAGCCACGGTCGATTCTCTCTTCGCGAAATATCGTGTGGCGTGGACCATGCTTGATCCGGGCGACCCCCTGGTTGCCTCGATGGACCGGCGAAAGGGGTGGCACCGAATCTATGCGGACCGATATGCGGTGATCCATGTCGGCCCGAATGCGGCTGCGCGCCTCGCGCAATCCGTTGCGGCGGCCGATCCCTGAATTCGCACGACGATCCCACCCTCCCTCAAGGGCAGGGTGGGTGAGTACAGGATTCGATTCAATTCGATCGAATTACATTCGAACCAGACGGCGCGAGGAGTGAGAGACTTAAATCTTCCTTTACGGGTATTCACCTAACTTCGGATCGCACGCTGGAGTGAAAGACATGGTACGCGCGTTCCGCATCTCGATTTTCGCGGCTTCTCTGCCGCTCATTGTTCCGGCCGCGGCCGCCACTCCCAATCCCGTATGCCATCCGGTGCATCGGCATCACGCGGCCGTTCACGTCAAACCGAAGGTCTCCCAGTCCGCGGGGCTCGGCGTGGTGATCGACCAGGCGCGGCTCGTCGAATTTCCCAAGCCGGTCAAGACGGTGTTCGTCGGAAATCCGACCGTCGTCGACGTGTCGATGATCGATCCGCAGCACGCGTTTCTTCTCGGCAAGACGTTCGGCGTGACCAACATGGTTGCGCTCGCGGCCGATGGAAACCAGATTTCGAATCAGCAAGTGACAGTGCTGAACAATGGTTCGGCGGTCACCATCAATCGTGGCGCGGAACAATTCAATTACATGTGCAACCATGCGCACTGCGAAACTGCACCGCGGCCAGGCGATCCGAAAGACTATGTGCAGAACACGGAAAGCGTCACAACGACACACGAAAGCAGTGCCAGCGCGGCCGGAACAAGCGCGCCCGCGCAACAGGCTGCTTCGAACTAGAGGCCGTTGCAACCGATTTGAATCGCTTCCGCTCACACGACATTTAATCTTCCCCTTGTGGGGAGGCCAAAATTGGGCTGCTGCGCAGCGGCGGCATGATTTCTGGTCGGGGGACTTCGACAGCGGACGTACCCTCACCTGGAATACGCAAAGTGCGTTTTTCGAACTCCCCGCAAGGGGGTGGTAAAATCAATGGGACACTCTTCCGTCCGAGCACAGGACAGACCTGGGTCGCGAGGGGACATGCATCAGTGAGCGCAGTCGATTCAGTTCAATCGTATCGTGCGCTGGATTCGGCAACCGGGAGTTCGATCCGGGAAGCGCCTGCACCATCCCTCGACATGCGCCGGGTCGCCGAGGACGCAATCCGCTTCGCGGCTGTGCTCGGTCTCTTCACTCTGGCGACGGCTCTCGTCTTTTGGCCCTGCCTCGCCCATCTCCACACGGCGTTGATCGGGCCGCCCGAAGACAACATGAACGACTTTTGGGATACCTGGTACGCCGCCGTGGGTCGGGATAACGCAAATTTTTTCTCGACCCGCTTGCTTCGGTTTCCGGAAGGCACTTCGCTCCTTTATCAATCCTTCGCATACCCGCAATTGCTCGCAGCTCTGGGGTTAAGCGGGATTTTCGGCACCGACATGCGCACGCTTGTCGCGATTCAGAACGTCACCCTTCTCGCATCGTTTCCGCTGGCCGGAGTGGGCGCGTTCTACCTGGTGCGCCATCTGGTCCACAGCACAGTGGGCGGGCTGATCGGCGGCTTCGTATTTGCCTTCAATCCTTCGCATGTCGCTCATGCGCTCCATCATATCGGAGTGGCGTCGATAGAATTCCTGCCGTTTTTCGTTCTCGCCTATCTTTTTGCGCTCGAGCGGCGAAGCATGGTCTGGCTGGGAGCCGCAGCATTGTTTCTCGCGCTCAGTGCGCTGTCCTGCTGGTACTACCTGTTCTACTGCACCTATTTCATGGGCTTCCATCTGCTTTACCTGCGCGTGCGCGATCACGCATGGCCACGCGGATGGAATCTCGTGGCACCGGTGCTTTGCATTCTCATCACAGGGGCAATCCTCTCGCCGCTCCTCATACCGATGGTCGCGGCAGCGCGACCGACCTTGTATGACGGCGGCGGGAATACGTTCGTTGCGGATCTTCTAGGCTTCATCGTATTTCCACCGGAGCACTTCCTCTCCGCGTTTTCGCGTGGTCTCTATTCGCGGTTTTCGGGCCGACCATGGGAGTCAAGCGTTTATCTCGGCTTGGTCGATCTCGCGGTTATCGGTTGGGCGATGCTTCAGACCGGTCTCGCAAGGACGTCACTGCTGTTCTACGTTCTGTTGGGGATGTCGTTTTTTTGCGTTTTCGCGTGCGGCGAGTCACTGCATGTGGCCGGCATCGTGACCCCGATACACCTGCCGGACGTGGTGCTGGATAAGCTGCCCTTTTTCGCCAATGTGCGCACGCCCTCGCGCGCCATCGTGTTCGTCTATCTGTTTCTGGGCATTGGCGTCGGATTTGCCGTGGCGAATATCCTGCAGCGGAAAACCCTCACGTCGCGCGCAGGTGTGGCGGGCATCGCGGCAATGATTGTGCTGGATTTCTACCCGGCCAATCTGGCGGCTACGCCTGCCGTCTGTCCGCCAGGTCTGGCAGCGCTGAAGGCGGACCCCGAACGCGGTTTTGGCGTCCTCAACCTGCCGTTCGGCTATGCAGAGGGCGACTCCTATATGTTCGAACAGGCTTGCCACCATCGTCCGATCGTGGACGGGATCACGTCGCGCGAGATGGGGGAAACGCTTATCTATCGACTGTCGGTGAACGATCTCGCCAAACAACGCGGGCAACTTGCGCGCGCACATGTGAAATACATTCTTCTGCACCGTCCGAATAACGATCTTTATGCCTGGAACAGGGAAATCGCGCCCGTTGCGCGATTCCGCAAAACGTACCGTGCGGTTTATGACGGACCGGACATGATTGTATTGCGCGTCTACTGATGCGCAACGGCTTCAACTGCGAATCGATCAACCTGGTTAACCGCAATGCGGGGTGCACCGAGACAGGCTGGCGCGCCAAGAGATTTTTGGCCGCCGAAGTGCCGGAAGATATGATAATTAATACCGGCAACGAGTTGCCGGGTATCCATTAACGACAGATCAAGACCTCCCGTTGCATCATGTGACAGGTTCAGCGATTGTGAAGGACCAGACATGGCCGCGAGAGGATCCGAAATGGGCGCCTGCAAAACACCTGAAGGCGCGCGAGCCCGTGTCCGGGCATTTCCTGGGGCGCGCGAGGGCGTTACTGCGATCGAATACGGCATTGTTGCCGGGTTGATCGCTGTCGTTATCATCGCTGCGGTTAACACCTTGGGCCAGACGGCCTTGACGCAACTTTTTGAAAAGGTCGCCAGTTCGATGTGATTTGGCCTTGGTGCTGAGTTATATCGGGCTTGTTCGTTTCCGCTTCCCGCCATCCCAGAACGTACGGGCTTCAGCGCAATGCGAGCCGGCCGAAAGGCAATCGCGCGAAGCTAACCGGGTTCCACTCCATGCGGCGCAAGACCAACGCGCCCACGAGCAGGACAATGCCCGGCCCGATCGGAGCAATCTGCGCCACAAACTCCAACATCAACATGTTGACGGCGATCGCGCCGAACCATTCGACGCGATCGAATGCGCGATGGCGATAGAGGAACGCGAGTGCGACCAGCAGCACGGGAAAGTCATAGACGTGCAGGTATGGCGTCGAGAGCATGGTGGCCGCCACCAGGCCCGCCGCTTTCAGCTCATAAGCCGCACTTCGGCGCCACAACCAGATGACGGCGCATGCGCACGACAAGACGGTCAGGATTTGGGCGACCCATGCGATCCGGTCGCCGGCGCCCAGGACGCGAGCAATGGCGTAAATGCTCTGCATCTTGTTCCAACCCTCGCCTCCGAGCGTCAGAGAAGCGTGCGAAGCAATGGGTAAGTAGTGAATGAAGGCAACGTATGCCGCGGGCCCAAACGCGAGGAGTGAACCGACGATGGTAAAACTGGTGGCGACGACACCCCAAATAAGCGCGCGCCAATGGCCGCCGCAGATAAGCGCAAGCGGGATCAGTAAGCCGAATTGCGGCTTGTACGTCATCAACCCAAGCAGAATGCCGCCGAGAATCGGGCGGCCCGGCAGACACAACAGGAAAGCACCCAGGAGTGCCGCCGTCAGGAATCCGTTCTGTCCGCTAAAGGCCGTAATTAGAATCGCGGGTGAAGCACAGGCGCCGAGGACGGCTTCCCAGCGGCGCGCAATCGCGCCGATGGCGACCGCGAAAGCCGCGGCCGTGGAGATCACCCAGGCGAGAAACGCCGCGAGATAGGGCACGCTCGCGATAGCAGCCGCGACGAAGAAGAACAGCGGCGGATAGTTCCAGAAAAAATAGCCGGAGAACGAGCCTGCAACCAGGACCTGCGCAGCATGCTGCGCATTCGTGTCATAAGCCAGCGCCGCATGTCCGGAGAGCGTCATCCGGCCTGTGGCCCAGTAAGCCAGAAAATCGCACGGGACAGGTTTGCCGTTCGGGCCCAGAATCCAGAAGTGGCGGTCGAACATCAGGAAGAGCCCGGCCAGATAGCCGGCCAGAACGCCCACCGCGATTGCCGCAAAAAGCAGATTCGGGCGCCACCTGTGCCCGGTCTGTGCGGATGCGTATTGTGCGGTCGCCATCGCGCAAGACTTAGGGGGACGCGGTTGTTTTCCCGTTAAGGGAATGTCCCCTCCGCACCGAGCTCGCCGCTTTCTGATTCCTTAAGCCAATCCGTGGCTATCTCGCGGCATGGCGACCAAACGGTTCCTGGGCCTCGACGGTCTGCGCGGCGTCTGCGCGCTGACGATCCTCTTCTATCATTGCAGCGATTACTTTCACAAAGGACCGATATTCCTGCACGGGTTCCTGGCCGTCGATGTCTTCTTTATTCTGAGCGGGTTCGTGATTGCGCTCACCTACGAGGAGGGGCTGCGGACCGGCGGACGACCCGCCGTTTTCCTGTTCAACCGCGTGCGCAGGCTGTTCCCGACCTATTGGCTGGGAGCGGCGATCAATATCGCCATCTTCCTGGCAATCGCGTTGTCCGGGATTCTGTTTTCCGAAGACTCCTGGTGGATGATTTGGCTTTTCATACCGGTCACCACTCTGCTGATGATACCGGACTACGTCACGCCCGACGGCGCGATCTATCCGGCGATGGACGGGGTAACGTGGTCGCTCTTCTGCGAATGGATCGCCTACATCGTCTACGCGACCGGTGTGTTCCGCTGGCGGACGTGGGCGATCACCACGGCGGCGGTCGTTGGCTGGGGTTCCTTGACGCTGTGGGGAATTCACACGGGATTGGGTTGGTCCGGCGGCGGAGACCGTATGACGCTGCTGACGATAGGCACCCTGCGTTGCCTGCCGGCCTTCGCGGCAGGAGTGGTAATCTATCGCATTCATCGGCATGAAATATTTCAGCGGCTTCCCGTCATCTCCACCGAAATCCTCCTGCTGCTGTGGTTTTGCATGGCCGCCATACCGAGACCGGCGGCAACACCAATTCTCGACGCAATGATCGTAGTCATTCTTTCGCCGATCCTGGTGTGCCTGCTGATCCGTTCGGAGCACAAGGCGCCCGCTTACTGCAAGCGGCTTGGGTCGCTGTCCTATCCCCTTTACGTGGTCCACCCGGGGATCATCGTGCTCGCGACCTATACGCCGGTGTTCGGTCTCTCGCACGGACCGCGTCCGTTAAATGCTGCTCTGGTCGTGGTCCTTTGCATCGCGCTCGCCTGGGCCGTTTCGGAAATCGTCGCGCGCATTCCGCAAATGCGTGTAGTCCGCGCCCCGGTGCGCGCATTCGCCCCGCGAGAGGCGATCGCCGATCCTCGCTGATTGAGACCGCTGTCAGACGGCGACCCGCGCGGGCAATGGATCACGTCTTGCTTCAAGCGCGTGCGCAGCAACGAACACGGCCGCCGCGAGCATGACGATGACGCCGAGCGGCACGAAGGTGGCTCCGGCAACGACTCTCGCAAGAAAAGGTGCGACCCACAGGATAGCGAGCAGCGTTTTCTCGTAGGGACGAAAACCGCGGACGAAGCCCTGGGCACCTAGCAGTGCAATTGCGGGCGCAAGCGCGGTCAGATCGTAGTCGTAGCAATAGGGCGTGGCGAGTAAGGCAGCGAGGCAGAGCGCCGCGCCTTTTTCGGCAGCCGTGGCCCGCGCGCGCCAAACAAGAACCAGAAAGAGCGCTGTTCCGGCGCTAACGAGTGCCTGAAACACATAAGCAAGCGCGGCCGGGCTGCCCCACATACGGGCCCAAGCAAACGCACTCTGCATCTTGTAGAATCCCGCGGCACCCTGTTCGAGCACCACCGTGCGGGTGAATTGAGTAGAGTCAAGAAACGCGCGCCACTCTTCCACGCCGAACAGCGAGGTCGTGATTACTGCAAGCACGGCAACGGTAAGCGCCGCGGCGCCGAAGGTGCGCCAGCGCGCCGTTGCCGCGAGGACCAGAGGAATCATCAGGCCGAATTGGGGCTTATAGACGAGAAGCCCAAACGCGATACCCGAAATGAAAGGCCGCGCATCGAGCAATGCAATGCCTCCCGCGAGCAGCGCTGCCGTGAGAATTCCGTTCTGGCCGTGGATGAGATTGACGAAGACGGCGGGGAACGCCACCGCCAGCAAAATCCATAACGGATCTTTGGCGACAGACGGTGCCGGGCCCGCGCGCAACAGTTTCGCGAGCGCCAGGAGATAGAGCGAGAGACCGGCGAGTTGCCAGACGAGCAACGCCGGGATGTAGGGCAAGTGCGCGAGCGGCGCCGCGACGAGGTAGAAAAAGGGTGGATTGTGCCAGCCGTAGAACGGCGTGGCCCTGCCGAATATTTGTTGTTCCTTCGCGTGCTGAAGCACAGGGTCAAACGCAGCTGTCGCCTTTCCTTCGTTCACATACTTGCCTGCGACGTAGAAGGCAGAAAAGTCCGAACCGAGCGGACGGCCGTGGTAGTCGCTGATTCCGTGCGCGGTCACGGCGAAGAAGACAAACGCGGCGGCGAAACCGATCAGAAGCGCCGAGGACCACAGCACGATCCGCGCCCGCGTCGCGAACGCACCGGTCCTGAGGAGATCGAGAAATCCGGTCAAGCGGGCACTGCCGTGTCGAATCGCGCCTTCATCCTGCCCCGCGGCCTCTTAAGCGGTGGTTGACGCGTGAGGGCGCCGCGCCTCACTGTTTCTTTGCGACTTCGACGGCATTCACAAAATGGGCGCGGTCTCGATCCTTCTTCAGCCTTCACAGGTGTGGACGCCCGGATGGGATGAGCCGCGGCGGGATTGGGCCGTCCTGGTCGAAGGCGCGCGAATCGCCGGCGTCGGGCCGCTCGCTGAGTTCGATCAGCACAGCCGGGTGCAACGCATAGATCTGCCCGGCGCGACGCTGCTGCCTGGATTGATCGAGGCGCATGCGCATCTCTTCCTTCATCCCTACAACGAGACGCCTTGGGACGATCAGGTGCTGAAGGAGCCAGAGGCCTATCGCACCTTGCGCGCGGCCGAGCACGCGCGGGCGACGCTCGAGGCGGGGTTCACCGCTCTGCGCGATCTGGGCACGGAGGGCGCGGGCTATGCGGATGTGGCGCTCAAGCGCGCAATCGACGAAGGCATGATTGCGGGTCCCCGTCTTTTCGTGGCGACGCGGGCGATCGTGGCGACGGGTTCGTATGGTCCCGCGGCGAGGGCCTACCGGCCCGATTGCTGCCTGCCGCAAGGGGCGGAAGAAGGGAGCGGCATCGAGGACATCGTGCGCGCGGTGCGCCACCAGGCCAGTCACGGCGCCGACTGGATCAAGCTCTATGCCGATTACCGCACGGGCCCGGGCGGAGAGGTGCGGCCGACCTTTTCGCAAGTCGAGCTGCGCGCCGCGACGGAAGCCGCCCATGACAGCGGACGCCCTGTCGCGGTGCATGCGATGGTGGACGAGGCGATGCGCCGCGCGGTCGAAGCCGGCGCGGACACCATCGAGCACGGCTATGGCGGATCGCGCGCGACCTTCGCGCTGATGGCGAAGAAGGGCGTTGCGTTTCTGCCCACGCTGACCGCGCCGGAGGCCATCGCCGAATATTTTCACGGGCGCGAGCCGACCGAGAACATGGAGATGGCCGCGCAGGCCTTCCGCCTGGCGCGCGAGGAGGGCGTCACCATCGGCTGCGGGAGCGATGTCGGCGTGTTCGCGCATGGAACCAATGCCCGCGAGCCTGGCTGGATGGTGCGCCTCGGCATGAGCGCCGTCGAAGCGCTTGTGGCGGCGACCGCGGTGAACGCCAAAATCCTCGGCCAGCAGACGGAGCTGGGTCAGCTCGCCGCCGGGTTTCGCGCCGATCTCGTGGCGACATGCGGCGATCCCACGCGCGACATCGCCGCCCTGCGCGACATATGCTTCGTGATGAAAGACGGAGCGATCGTTCGCCAACCCTGAAGGATGCGCAAGATGGATACCACGCGGCTCAAGAAATTCGTGGAGACGATCTGGGACGATTCCGTGGTGCCCACGCTCGTCGAATATATGCGCATTCCCAACAAATCGCCCGCCTTCGACCCTGATTGGCAGGCCCACGGCTATATGCACGACGCGGTCAAGCTGATGGAGCGTTGGGCGCGCGATCATCTGCCCCGCGGCGCAACTCTGGACATCGTGCAATTGCCGGGACGTACGCCGCTCCTGTTTTTCGATATTCCGGGGAGCGGCAAAGACACGATCCTGCTCTACGGCCATCTCGACAAGCAGCCGGAGATGGTGGGCTGGGCCGAAGGGACCGGCCCGTGGACGCCGGTGCTCGCGGGCGACAAGCTTTTCGGGCGCGGGGGCGCGGACGACGGTTACGCGATGTTCGCGGCCCTTTCGGCGGTCAATGCCCTGCGCGAGCAGGAGAAACCGCATGCACGCTGCGTGATCGTGATCGAAGCGTGCGAGGAATCGGGAAGCCCCGATCTGCCGTTCTATGTGGATCATCTTGCCGACCGCATCGGTGTACCGTCGCTCGTCATCTGCCTCGATTCCGGATGCGGCGATTATGAGCGGCTATGGCTGACCACGTCCCTGCGCGGCATGGCGGCGGGTTCGCTGACCGTGCGCGTGCTCGACGAGGGCGTGCATTCGGGAGACGCCTCCGGAGTGGTGCCGTCGAGCTTCCGGATCGCGGGCGAATTGCTCGCGCGTCTCGAAGACCAGAAGACCGGCGCCATTCTGCCGAAGGAGCTTTATGTGCAGGTGCCGCCGGAGCGCACCGAGCAGGCGCGCGCGGCCGCGCAGATCCTGGGCGACACGCTGTACACAAAATTTCCCTTTGCGGGGAAAACGGGTCCGGTCACGGCCGATCTCGCCGAGCTTGTGCTCAACCGCACCTGGCGGCCGCAACTCGCAGTGATCGGGATCGAGGGACTTCCCACGCCGCAGAATGCGGGCAATGTGATGCTGCCCTACACGACCATGCGCCTCAGCCTGCGTCTGCCGCCGACTCTTCCGGGCGCGCAGGCGGAGCCGATGCTCCAGCGCCTGCTCGAGGAGGCGCCGCCCTATGGCAGCGAGGTGTCGTTCGCGGCCGGCGAAGCGGCCAGCGGCTGGAACGCGCCCACGCTCTCGCCCTGGCTCGATGAGGCGGTGACGCGCGCATCGAAATCCGCGTTCGGGCGTGGCCCGGCCTATATGGGCGAAGGCGGCAGCATTCCCTTCATGGCCATGCTGGGCGAGAAATTCCCGCGCACGCAATTCGTCGTCACCGGCGTTCTCGGCCCGCACTCCAATGCGCACGGGCCGAACGAATTTCTACATATTCCGACAGGCAAGCGCGTCACCATGGCGGTCGCGTCGATCATCGCCGATCACTTCGACGCGTGAGCTGCGCACGCGATGGAGCCGCATGAGTACAAATTCGGTCAGTTGCGCTTGCCACCGCCTCTAACCTCCCCCTTGCGGGGAGGTCGAAATTTGCAAGCAGCGCGAAGCAAATTTCGGGTGGGGGTCTGCGCGCTGCGACGTCACCCCCACCCGAAGCGCGCGATAGTCGCGCGCTTCGACCTCCCCACAAGGGGGAGGTAGAGTGCGCAATTCGGTGGCATCAATTCAATTTGATCGCATCGCGCGCTAATGCGTTTTGCGCATCAGATTGGGATGGTGACCGGTCGATAGTCTCTCTCCGACGGCCGGCGTGGCCGGCCGGTCGCAGTAACCGCGCGCGGCCATGACTCCTTCCAGGCGGGCATTCACCGCCATGCGGGTTTCGTGCAGAAACCATTCTTCGGAATTGAGATGGACGGGAAACTCGGCTCCATCGGGAAACACGAGCTCCCTGTTCGTGTCGTGCTTGTGTCTGTAGAACCTGTACAGCATGCGAAGCTCTCCAACGCTGAGCCCCCTCGCAACCCCGCAACAATATTGGAGCGCGCGGAGGAGTTTCGCCTCATTTTGCGAAATGAAAGTAACCCGCGCGTTGCCGTCATATCGCGCAATTGCATCAATGATTGCTGCAAATGTAATTGAATCTCTTGATTGTGGCGCTCAGCGGAAATCCGCGTCCTGCTCACCGAGGATGTCGTCGCCGGCGACCGCGCCATCCGTCGCATCGGAATATTGCACGGCGAATTGAGCGAGCGGCGCCGCGTCCGGCAACAGGTAGTCCAGCGGGTCGGCCCGATCGTCGGCGCGCGCGGCAGGGCCCTCCAGATTCGAAGCTTCGGCGACGACAGGTCCCTGCGGCGGCGCAATTCTGGTCGAAAACAATGCGGCGCCGGTGGAAATGACCGCGATGGCGAGCACGCCCATGCTTCCCGCAACAATGCGGCGGATGCGGCGGCGCGCGATCTCCACATCCGCCTTGCGAAGCACGCGTGTCGCGAAACCGGCGGAAAGAGGCGCTTCAGTCGAATGCGTCTGGATCGGATTCATTCCGGATCTCCGGCGACCATAAGCGCGCGCAGATTTTCGCGCGCACGGTGCAGGCGCGATTTCACTGCGGAAACGCTTGCGTTGGCAAGACGTGCCAGTTCTTCGTAACTTCTCTTTTTTTCGAGCGAAAGTTCGAGCAGGCTGCGTTGTTCGGCCGTAAGCTTCTCCATGCCCCGCTCGATGTCCGCCTCCGTTCGTCCGCCCTGCTGCGGTTCGGCCGCGGCGGCGGAATCATGCGCCGGTTCGTAGGCGACGAAAATTCTCAGCCAGGACTGTCGGGCGCGCAGATGGTCGCGACAGGCGTTGCGGGCGATCTGAAACAGCCACGACTCGAATCGTTTCGTGGAGCGCAGGCCGGGCAACGCGATTACCATCTTTACGAATATCGCCTGGCAAACATCCTCGTAATTGCTTGCGTCCTTTGTCTGCGCGACCACGAAGCCGGCCACGCGGCCCTGATAAAGCTCGATCAACCTCTTCAACGCCTCGCGGTCGCCGCCGCGCCCGCGAAGCACGAGGTCTTCGAGGGGCGGCGGTTCCCGGTCGTGTTGCGCAGGAGAGCGGGACTGCACAGGCGCGGTCCGCGCGCCGTCAGTTCGACTCGTCCCCGCCCATGTTGCCCTCATCGGAGCCCATCAGGCTTTGAATCTGCTTGTGCAGGCTGCTCAATTGCTGGTGAACCTGCGCCAGTCGGTTGATCTGCTCGGGCGTGAGCACATTGCGGATCGCCAGCGCCGTGTCGATCATGTTCTGCTCGAGCTGCTGGTGAAGCCGGAAGGCCTGCCTGGTCAGCGGCGCCAGATCGGACGCGCTGAGCGGACCGGCGGAGAGCAGCTTGCCCGCGATTTGCTCGTGAAGCGCCTGGAACTGCTGCATCACCGGTTTCGATTGCGCATGCGCCGCCTGAAGGATCTGACGGACCTGCGCGTGTTGCGCATTTGTCAGGTTGGCGGATTTGAGCAGCATCAGGAAAGGCGCGTCATGCATCATGCCCATGCCGTGATGCCCCATGCCGTCGTGGCTCTCCGGCATCGACATGGTCTGCATCGACGGCCCCTGCGCCATTGCGGGCCCGGCGCAGACGAGGGCGAACACCGCCGCGAGGGCCAGTTTCGTTACATTGTTCATGAGGTTGTTCTCCGATATTTGGCTGTGGATGTAACAAGGACGGGGCTACCCCCCGAAAGTTTCGCAGCGCGATCCTGTTCGGATCGTGTCGCCTTCAATATCGCTTCCGCCGCAGAGGCGAGGTGCGAGAGTTCGGCGGACGACAGTCCCTCCAGGGCGGCGACCAGGCGCACCAGCCGTCTCTTGCGACCCTCCTCGAGCAGCCTGCGGCCCTTTCTCGTGGAGAAAACACGGGAAATCCGCCGGTCTGTGTGGTCCGGCTTGCGCGAGACCAGACCGCGCGCCTCCAGCTCCGAAATCAGCCGCGACATGGTCGGCAGCCTCACCTGCTCAGCCTCCGCCAGCGCCGTCAAAGTTGTGGGACCGCCGAAGACCAATACGGAAAGCGCAGAGAGCTGCGGCGCGCCCACCCCGGCCGCCGCATCCTCCCTGCGAACAAAGCGCAGGAGGCGGATGGCGGCGCCATGAATGGAGTCGGCGACCGCGGCCGGATCCGGGCCATGGCGGAATTTCGTCACGACGCCACCTTAAAACTTAGCCTGGCTAACTTACGCCTGAACGCGAAAACCTCAAGGGTTGCTCCAACGCCATTGACGGGTGGCCTTCAATAAGCTTAGCTAAGCTTACTATATGGCAAGGAGACATCCATGTCCGAGTCGCACGCCAGCCTCGAAGGCCGCAAGCTGGTCCAGGTCGCGCTCACCACGCGCGACATGGAACGCAGCCGGCATTTCTATCGGGATGTTCTGGGCCTCCCGTTGCTCTTTGAAACCGGCGGAATGATGTTCTTCGATCTTCAAGGCGTGCGCCTTTTGATCGGCACGGAAAACGCCGGTCACTCTCCAGGCGGTTCGGTTCTCTATTTCGACGCCCCCGATATCGACCGGCTTGGGCCCGCACTCGAAAAAAGGGGAGTCGGGTTCCTGGGACCCGCCCGGGTGGTGCAGCGCACCGACACACATGAATTGAAGATCCGCGCCTTTCGCGACCCTGACGGAAACCCGCTCGAACTGATGGGCATGGTGCCGCGGTGATTTGAGTCCTGCAGCCTGCTAAGGGATCAAGACCGCAGCTCCGGTAAGCGCGCCGCTGCGCAGATCGGAGAGGGCGCGGTTTGCGTCCACAAGTGGGTAACGCGTGGTCTCGGTGCGGAACTTCGCTCGGCCGGCCAGCGCGAGAAATTCTTCCGCATCCTTGCGGGTGAGATTGGCGACCGAGCGAATGGAACGCTCGCGCCAAAGAATGTCGTAAGGGAACGATGGGATGTCGCTCATGTGGATACCGCCGCAGACGACGCGGCCGCCCGGGCGCACTGCGCGCAAGGCAGCCGGAACGAGCTCGCCCACGGGCGCGAAGATGATCGCGGCGTCCAGGCGCTCTGGTGGCGGCACGTTCGAATCTCCGGCCCACACTGCGCCCATCGCGCGGGCAAAATCCTTCGCTTTTTCATCTCCGGGGCGAACGAACGCATAAACGTCCTGGCCGCGGTGCTGCGCGGCCTGAACGGCGAGATGTGCTGCCGCTCCAAAGCCGTAGAAACCGAGTCTTGGTCCGTCTCCTGCAGCCTTCAGCGAGCGCCAGCCGATCAATCCCGCGCACATGAGTGGCGCTGCTTCGCAATCGTTGTACGCGGACGGCAGAGGGAAAACGTAGCGCGCATCGGCAATTGTTTCCTCGGCAAAGCCACCATCGATCTGATAGCCGGTGAAGCGCGCTTTGGGGCACAGATTCTCCTCGCCGCGCTGGCAAAATTCGCACACACCGCACGTCCAGCCGAGCCAGGGCACGCCGACGCGATCCCCGGTCTTCAATCTCGAAACATCCGCTCCCAACTCGACGATGCGTCCAACGATTTCGTGACCGGGTACAATGGGCAGCTTCGGATCGGACAATTCGCCGTCGACGACGTGCAGATCGGTGCGGCAGACTGCGCAGGCGGACACGCGAATGCGCGCTTCGCCGCGTGCAAGCGCGCGCGACGCCAGATCCCGATGCGCGAGAGGCATGCCTGGCTTGTCGAGCACCATCGCGCGCATCGTCAGGCGACCTTTCTCAATCGGGCGCCTTGAGGCGATAGCCGACGCCCTGTTCGGTCAGGATGAGCTGCGGGCGGTCGGGATCGGCTTCAAGTTTCTGGCGCAGCGTTCGGACATAGATGCGAAGGTACGCCACGTCGGTCTGGGAGCCCCACACCTCGTGCAACAGGAAGCGGTGCGTCAGCACCTTTCCCGCATGCGCGACCAGGGTTCGCAACAGGTCATATTCGCGGGGCGTAAGCTTCACTTCGTCGCCGCGAACGGTCACGACACGCCGCACGAGATCGACGGAGAGATCTCCCACGCGAAAGATCGGCCGCTCTCCCTGTTGCTGGAGGCGGTGGCGCAGGGCCGCCCGCAGACGCGCGAGCAATTCGTCCATGCCGAACGGCTTGGTGACGTAGTCGTCAGCGCCGAGATCGAGCGCCCGCACCTTTCCGATTTCGTCCCCCCGGCTCGACAGCACGATGATCGGCAGAGATGAACCCGACTCGCGCAATTGCCGGATTATTTCGAAGCCGTCGACACCGGGCAGTCCCAGATCGAGCACAAGAATATCGATCTTGTTCCGATGCAGCATGGCCTGCGCCGAGGGCCCGTCTTCCGCTTCGATCACCAGATAACCCTGCGCGGAAAGGCTGGTGCGCAAGAAACGGCGGATCGGCGGCTCGTCGTCGACTATGAGAACGCGCTCAGGGGTGTTCGTCATGCGGCGCGCTCTTGCGGCTGTTCGGCGGGAACGGGGAAGGCAATCGCGAGGAGCGCGCCCCGCCGGTCCGTTCGATTGGCTGCTCTTATGGTCCCGCCCATGGCCTCGACAAAACCCCGGCAGATCGCCAGTCCGAGCCCCGTGCCGGCGCGTTTCCGGTCGCCTGCCTGCACGCGATAGAATTTGTCGAAGATGCGTTCGAGATCGTCCGGAGGAATGCCGTCACCCTCGTCTGCGATTTCCAGCCGGGCAAGATTTCCCTCCCTGACGGCGCGAAGCTCGATCTTCGTTTCGGGGGGAGCATATTTGGCGGCGTTATCGAGCAGATTGAAAAGCACCTGCTCGAACAGAACGGGATCGAGCTTCAGCATCGGCAGGTCGGCGGCGAGATCGACATTAACTTCATGGCGCACCAGTACGCCCGAAGCGCGCCGAAGGGCGCTGCCGGTCACATCGGCAATGTCGACGAAGTCAAGACGCGGCTCGAGCGCGCCCGATTCGAGCCGCGTCATGTCGAGAAGATTGGCGATAAAGCGGCTCAGACGCTCGGCCTCCTCCTGGATCGTGCCCAGAAGATCGTCGCGTGCCTGTTCGTCGAGTTCGCGGCGCTGCCCGCGAAGGCTGCTGGCGGAACCCAGAATGGATGCGAGCGGCGTGCGAAGATCGTGCGAGATGGATGTGAGAAGTGCAGACCGCAGTCGTTCGGTTTCCGCTGCAAGACGTGCGCGGTCGATGTCGTCTGAAAGATTGATTCGCTCGATCGCCAGCGCCGCCTGGTCGGACAGCGCATCGAAGAGGCGCCGCTGGTCCGGCGTGAGCAATGGTCCCGGCCGGTCGCTGTCGAGGCCTACAATACCGACCGTGCCACGCCCTGTCCGCATAGGGAGGAAAAGTCGCTTGGCGCCGGGGAGGGTGTCGGCGCCGCGTCCGGCGGGTGAGCCGTGCTGCCACACCCATTTCGCAGCCGCCAGATCTGCATCGTCGAGCGTGTCTTCGGGAGGATAGCCGGCGCGCACCGCAATGCTGGTTCCCTCGGGCAAGAGAATCACCACGCGGACCTTCAGCATCTGTGCGAATTGGAACGCCGCCGCCCACAAGAGATCGTCCAGCGTGAAGACGGCGGCGAGCTTGCGGCTGAAGAGATAGAGATTCTCCGTGGTCGCCGCGCGCTCTCGAGCGGAGAGCGCCTGGGCGCGAACCCGTGCGGAAAGATAGCTCGCGACCAGAGCAACGACGGTAAAAAAGAACAGCGCGACGACGTTTTCCGGATCAGCGATCGTGAAGGTGTAGAGAGGAGGCAGGAAGAAGAAATTGTAGGCTAGCGTCGCGATGAGACAGGCAAATAGCGACGGCCACAATCCGTAGGTGATCGCGCTTGCCAGCACCGAAGTAAGAAACACGAGGGCGACATTGGTAATCCCAAACTTCTGCAGGAGGAGGCCGATGAGCAGGGCGGCAATCACCATGCCCAGGCTTCCGGCATAAGCTTTGGAGTCCCATGCTGACGGGGTTGCGCCTTTTTCCGCTTGCGCCGAGCGGTGCGCCGCTCCCTTCATCGCTCGCGTCAGCTGCTCGGGCACGACATGGACGCTGATGTCGCCCGCGCGGCGGATGATCTCGTGGGCCGCCGAGCCGCGCAGAAGCTCGGACCACCAGTTGCGCTGTGCCGTCGAAGTGACGATGTGCGTGAAATTGTGGGCGTGCGCATAGTCGATTACGCCATCGGCAACGCTCGCAGCCGGCACGCTGACCGCCTGTCCGCCAAGTCGTTCGGCCACGCGGAGCGCGTCCGCAATGCGGTCCCGTTCTCCCTCGGTCAATTCGCGCGTCCTGGGCGTTTCCACGTGTATAGCCGTCCAGGACGCGTGCAACCGGTCCGCCAGACGGCGTGTGTACCTGACCAGCGCGCCCGCACCGGGGCGATCATTCACGCAGACCAGAACGCGCTCACTCGCTTCCCACGGTCCCTGGATCGCGTGAGCGCGCATGTAACTGACCATCTGCTCGTCGACGCGTTGAGCGGTGCGGCGCAGCGCCAGTTCGCGCAATGCCGTCAGATTTCCCGGAACGAAATAGTGCTGGGCCGCCCGCTCGGCCGCTTCGGGCAGATAGACCTTTCCGTCCTTCAGGCGTTGCAGCAGGTCCTCGGGCGTCAGATCGACCAGCTCCACGTCGTCGGCGCGGTCGAGCATGGAGTCGGGCACGGTTTCATTTACGCGGACCTTGGTGATTTTCGCGACGACATCGTTCAGGCTTTCGAGGTGCTGAACATTGAGCGTCGAGTAGACGTCGATACCGGCGGCGAGCAGTTCTTCCACGTCCATGTAGCGCTTGGGATGGCGGCTGCCTTCCATATTGGTGTGCGCCAATTCGTCGACGAGCGCGAGTTTCGGCTTGCGCTGGAGGACGGCATCGATATCCATCTCGGCCAGTACGCGCCCTTTGTAGGCGACGCGCCT
Organism: Rhizomicrobium sp.; assembly: GCA_036495845.1. Taxonomy (GTDB): domain Bacteria; phylum Pseudomonadota; class Alphaproteobacteria; order Micropepsales; family Micropepsaceae; genus Rhizomicrobium. The sequence goes on along the minus strand of DASXMF010000097.1, from coordinate 13,296 downwards.
TTTCGGGATCTTTTCGATGCTCTTGGACAGGAGATCGGTTTCGATCCGGCCATGCGTCTCCACCACCGCGATGACGACGTCCACGCCTTCCAGCTTGCGCTGCCGCGCCTGGCTCAGCATCTCGTAGGTCTTGCCGACTCCGGGCGCCGCGCCGAGAAAAATCTTGAGCCGGCCGCGCCCTTCCTTCGCCGCCTGTTGCAGTAATGCGTCGGGAGACGGGCGTACGTCGTCGGTCATGTGGTTAAGCTAGACCTATCCGACGTGATTTTCCTCCCACAGCAGGTACAAAAACCTCAGCGATTGGGATTTTGCCAATCGTCCAGGGCAAGATTGAGCTTCAAGACATTCACATGCGGTTCGCCGAAAACGCCGAGCCACCGGTCTTCGATGTGCCGGGCAACGAGCGTGCGCAACTGGCTCTCGGAGAGCCCGCGCGCCCCGGCCACGCGTGCAACCTGGTAATAGGCGCCGGCCGGGGTGATGTCGGGATCGAGACCGCTCGCCGACGACGTCACAAGATCGATGGGAACCGGCGAAGTGCTCTCAGCCCGTAGCGTCTTTACATCGCCCTTGATGCGGTCAAGCAGAGCCTTGCTTGTCGGACCAAGATTCGAAGCCAGCGACGCCGCAGCATTGTAAGGCGCACCGATCGTCTTTCCGTGGGCGTCCGTGTCTGTTGTGACGGACGGGCGGCCATGAAAATATCTGGCGCTCGTAAAATTCTGCCCGATCAGGACCGAGCCGATCACCTGGCCGTTCCTTGTCAGCAAACTTCCGTTTGCCCGCCACGGAAACAACACCTGCGAGATACCGGTCATTCCGAGGGGATAGGCGAGACCGAACAGCACGGTGCACAGGATCACCATAAGGATTGCGGGACGAATTTCTCTCAGCATTGCAGCACTCCTCAGACAACACCGATGGCGGTCATCAGCACATCGATGGCCTTGATGCCGATGAAGGGAACAATGACTCCGCCGGCGCCATAGATGACGAGATTGCGCGCGAGCAGGCGGCCGGCACTCTGGGGCCGATATTTCACGCCTTTCAGCGCAAGCGGAATAAGCGCGATGATGATGAGGGCATTGAAGATCACTGCGGACAATATTGCGCTTTGAGGGGAATGCAGGCGCATGACGTTGACAACATTCAGCGCAGGGTAGAACGCGGCGAACATCGCGGGAATGATGGCGAAGTATTTCGCCACATCGTTGGCGATCGAGAATGTGGTGAGCGCGCCGCGTGTGATCAGGAGCTGCTTGCCGATCAGGACTACCTCGATGAGTTTGGTGGGATCGGAGTCGAGATCCACCATGTTGCCGGCCTCACGCGCGGCCTGGGTCCCGGTTTGCATCGCGACGCCCACATCGGCCTGCGCGAGCGCTGGCGCATCGTTGGTACCGTCGCCGCACATCGCCACGAGCTTGCCTTTGGCCTGTTCCTCGCGAATTAGCTTCAGCTTGTCTTCTGGTGTGGCCTGGGCAAGGAAGTCGTCGACGCCGGATTCTGCGGCGATCGCGGCCGCCGTGAGAGGGTTGTCGCCCGTGATCATGACAGTGCGTATGCCCATGCGACGAAGTTCCACGAAACGCTCCCGGATGCCCCCCTTCACGATGTCCTTGAGATGGATCAAACCGAGAACTCGCCCGTCCTTCGCGACGGCGAGTGGAGTGCCGCCACTGCGGGCGATACCGTCTGTGATCTCCGCCAATTGCGGAACCGGCTGCACATGCGGCGCGCTGTTCGCCTGGCGCACATGGGCAACGATGGAGTCCACAGCCCCCTTGCGGATCGACGAGCCCTCGAGGTCGACGCCACTCATGCGTGTCTGCGCGCTGAAGGGAACGAAGCGGACATTGAGCGGCGCCATCTCGCGAGCTCTGAGACCGTATTTCTCCTTCGCCAAGACGACGATCGAGCGACCTTCCGGAGTCTCGTCGGCCAGGGAGGACAGCTGCGCGGCTTCGGCCAGTTCCTGCGCGTTCACGCCCGGAAGGGGCAGGAATTCCGTCGCCTGCCGGTTGCCGAGCGTGATGGTGCCCGTTTTGTCGAGGAGAAGGGTATCAACATCGCCTGCCGCCTCGACCGCGCGACCAGACATCGCAAGAACGTTGAACTTCACCAACCGGTCCATGCCGGCGATGCCGATTGCGGACAGGAGTGCGCCGATCGTGGTTGGAATCAGGGTTACGAAGAGCGCTACGAGGATGACGACCGGGACGGCTCCGCCCGCATAGGCAGCGAAACTCGGAATCGTCACCGTGGCGATCACGAAGATAATCGTCATGCCGGCAAGCAGGATGTTGAGCGCGATTTCGTTGGGCGTCTTCTGCCGCTCCGCGCCTTCCACGAGCGCGATCATGCGGTCCAGGAAGGTTGAACCCTGGGCGGCGGTAATGCGCACCTTGATCCAGTCCGACAGAACGCGTGTGCCGCCGGTGACGGCGGAACGGTCGCCGCCCGACTCGCGGATGACCGGCGCGCTCTCGCCGGTGATGGCCGATTCGTCGACCGAAGCGAGCCCCTCGATCACGTCGCCGTCGCTGGGGATGAAATCGCCTGCTTCCACCAGCACGATGTCGTTCTGTTTGAGTTCCGGCGCCGGCACGGCCTGAAAGTCGCGAGAAGCCGTGCCCGCGAGCCTCTTGGCCATGGTCTGCGTGCGCGTGCGGCGCAGATTTTCGGCCTGTGCCTTTCCGCGCCCCTCCGCCACCGCTTCAGCAAAATTCGCAAAAATAACGGTGAACCACAGCCAGAACGTGATGTGCGCGGCAAATCCGACATTCGCCCCGCCCACGACAACCTCCTTGACGACGAGAATCGTCGTCAGCACCGAGACGATCTCGACGACGAACATCACGGGATTGCGGATAAGCGTGCGCGGATTGAGCTTCCGGAACGACTCGCCGACGGCGTTCAGCAGGATGTCGGAAGAAACACCGGCGACCGCGCGTTTGCGATGCACGGGAGCTTCCACGGCGACGCCTCGATCATTCATATGACTATCCTCAATAGAGCTTGCCGGCGACCATCTGCAGATGCTCGATAAAAGGCCCCAGGATATCAGCGGGAAAATAGATCAGGCCGCCGGTGATGATGATCACGCCGAGCAGCAAACCGACGAACAGGCCGTTGTCCGTGGGAAACGTGCCGGCCGAGGCCGGCACCAGTTTCTTGCCGACGAGAGACCCAGCGATCGCGAGCACAGGCACGGCGATGGCGAAGCGCCCGATCATCATCGCAATCGCGCCGGTTGTGTTGTAGAACATTGTGTTGCCGGTCAGACCCGCAAACGCGCTCCCGTTATTCGCAGTCTGAGACGTGAAAGCATAGAGTATCTCGCTGAAGCCGTGAGGGCCGGTGTTGTTCAGTCCTGCGAGCCCGGCGGGAATCACGCAGGCGATTGCGGTGAACCCGAGTGCGGACAATGGGACCGAGAGGATCGCCAGCATCGCCATTTTGACTTCGCGTGATTCGATCTTCTTGCCGAGATATTCCGGCGTGCGTCCCACCATCAGTCCCGCGATGAAGACGGATAGAATGGCGAACAGCAGCATGCCGTAGAGTCCGCATCCAACGCCGCCGAAAATGATCTCGCCAAGCTGCATGTTGACGATTGGGACCAGGCCACCGATCGGGGTGTAGCTGTCATGCATGGAATTGACTGCGCCGTCGGACGTATCGGTGGTCGTAGTCTCAAAGAGCGAGGAGTCCGTTATTCCGAAGCGAACCTCCTTGCCCTCCATGTTGCCGCCGGCCTGCAAAACGCTGGCGTGCTGGTCGATCCCGAGCCGCGCCAAGGCGGGGTTGCCCGCGCTTTCGGCGCCATAGGAAACGAAGACACCGACGAGGAACAGGATCGCCATTGCCCCGAACAGCGCCCAGCCCTGCTTCAGATTCCCAACCATGCGCCCGAAGGTCATAGTCAGGCCTGCACCGATCAGGAATTCGAGAATCGTCGTAAGAAGGTTCGTGAGCGCGTTTGGGTTCTCATACGGATGCGCGGCATTGGCGTTGAAGAAGCCGCCGCCATTGGTGCCGACGGTCTTGATCGAGATCTGCGAGCCGACCGGCCCTTGCGCGAGCACCTGCTTTGCGCCTTCCAGCGTGTGGGCGATCACATAGGCGTGCAGGCTTTGCGGCATCCCCTGCCACACGAAGATCAAGCCGAAGACAATCGATATCGGCAACAGGATGTAGAGATTGCAGCGCGTCAGATCGACCCAGAAATTGCCGATTGTGGTCCCCGAGCGCCGCACGAAGCCGCGGATCAGTGCGATGACGATGGCAATGCCGGTTGCGGCAGAGACGAAATTGTGGACCGTGAGCCCAGCCATCTGAACAAAATAGGACAGGGTCGTCTCGCCGCCGTAGTTCTGCCAATTCGTGTTGGTGGCAAAACTGATGGCGGTATTGAGCGCGAGATCTCCGGGAACGGCGCTCATGTGCTGCGGATTGAACGGCAGGGAAGCCTGGAGCCGCAGGAGCGCATAGAGCGAGACGAAGCAGACGAGGTTGAAGAGCAACATCGCGACCGTATAGGTCACCCAGCTCTGCTCGCGTCTTTCGTCGACTCCGGAAAGCCGATAAATCGCGTTTTCGAGCGGTACCAGGATGGGCGAAAGGAAGGTGCGTTCGCCGCCGAACACACGCGCCATGTAAATGCCGAGCGGCAACGCGGCTGCCGCGATGATCGCAAAGAAGATCAGGATTTGGGCAATGCCGTTAGCCGTCATGGCAGGTCCTCAAAATTTCTCTGGTCGCGCGAGCGCGTAAACGAGATAGGCGAGGATACCGAGCGAAAAGAATCCGCCGAGGATGTAGTCGAACAGCATGTCAGGTCCTCACAGTGCGTCACAAAGTGACGTGTAGGCCAGAAAGCAGATGAACATCCCAATACCGAATATGAGCATCAAAGCATCGAGCATGACGGAAAATCCTTTCGTCGGGATGCGCTTAGAGCAACACGCCCGTTTCCAGCATGAGCCGCGCCTGAGAGGTCTGGTCGAGATTCCGGCCAAAGACGAATCCGGGCGCGGTATGACCGACTCCGACATAGGAAGCCTCGCTGCGCGCGAACAGAATGCCATGCTGCCAGGTCGGGGTGAGCGTGAACGACCATGCGTTGCTGCCCGGCCCATAAAGTAGGCTCGGCGTGCCGGCGGCAAAACTTCCGGAAGAGCTTATGAATTCGCCACGCCCGGACAGCTTCCAGTCATCGTTGATTGCGTAGGTGACGAGCAGCGCGCCGCCAGTCGTGGATGCGCTATGCGTAATGCCGAGAGCCGTATCGGTAGGAACGTTTGCGTATTGAAGGTAAGGACTTACGGTCCAGGCCCCCGACGTCCAGGTGTAGATCAGATTGAAGATGTTGCCATTGTTCTGCGCGAGCGGCGTGATGAAACTCGAATAGCCAGTGTGGCCGATATTGCCACCGCCAATGAAACTGAGACTGTTCGAGCTGTCGATCGTGTAGCCGACCGAGCCGGAGAGCCAGTTCAATCTGTCAGAATAAAATCCGTCGCTCAACGACAGCGCAACGCTGAACGGGCCCGAGCTGTAATTGGCCTGCACGCCGCGGCTGACCGCCGGCTCCTGGTTCCATAACAGGCCGCGCTCGATGTTCATGTTCTCGAACGTAAACGTGTATTCATCGCCGATCATCGTCGGAAGCTTGCCCGCTTCGATCGAGAACCTGTCGTTTGGCGCTATCTTGACATAGGCGACCGGCACGGCTCCGAACGTGTCGCTGATCGTATCGCCCGAGGTGAGATAAGGCGTCCCGAGGGACGGCAGAGAATATGCGCCCGCCTGCACGAAAAACTGAAACCAGCCATCCGTCTTCTGGACAAACACCTGGCCGTTGCTGAGATCGGCGTGCCACGTCTGATCTCCGGGTACGTGGTTATCCTGCCAGAATCCCAATCCGCTCACGGCACCGGTAACGTAAATTTTTCCGAGAGGCCCCGCATCGAACGACATGGGATTGGGATCGGCGGAAAGCGGTCCACTCATCGACGGCGTCGTCAGGGCTGCCGCCGCGGCGCTATCGGCCGCGAATGACGAAGCGCCGAAAAAAAGGGCGACCAAAAACCATCGGACCTGCATGATCCCCTCATATGCCTGTTTCCACTTGCGAACATCGCACATCTCGATGCGGAAAATGGCCACAACGGCATATGAAATCGAGAGGGAATGCTGCAATGCATCAATATAAAATCCGTATGGCAATGCGAGTGCGCCAAAACTCTGGAAAGGCTTCGCGATGGAGTCTGAAGATAGAGAGCGTAACTATTCGAGGCTGATTATCGCAAAGGAATATATAAACCCCGTATAGAGATTACAGGCACGGAATTTCGACCCGCCCTTTCATCCAACGTGCATCGCGACAAGCACCATATTGATCGAGAGCACGATGCCCAGGATTATGACCAAGATCAAACCGATTTCCCCCAGAACTTCTTCCGCCGAGTTCGTTCGTGTGGTGAAGTCGGACTTGAGTTGCCGGCAGTCGTCGGCGGATTCGATCCAATGATGCCATTCTTTCGGTTCATGCGAGTGCTCGTCGCGCATCGATATTCCCGGCCAATGGTCGAGTGGGACATGCGTTGGAATGTGTATAAATTCGAGAGAGGGCAAACGTTGCGCTCGTATAAATCCGTGCGAACGACGGCTCCTTCGTCGTCGCGGCAGGTTCAACTTGACCCGCGAAGCGGTGCCAGGCCCCAGAACGTCACGATCAGACCGCCGGCAATGATCAACGCACCCCCTGCCAGAACCGGCACGCTGGGAGTCGTGCGGAATGTCACAAAGGTAACGGCTTGCCACACCGTAAACAGAGTGGCGATGTAGAGCCCAACCACGCGCTCGAAAGGCAGCGGAGCCAGATTGAGCATTGTGCCGTAGCCGAGGAGCAGGACGCCGCCGCCGGCTATGACGGCGCCTCGCCCCATGCCCGTCTGGTTGAACAAACCGATGCGCACGGTGGCGTCGCCGAACGCTTCGAGTGTCGTTGCGGCGATCAGGAACGCCCATATGGTGAGATATTTCAGCATTGCCAACCTTTCTGGATTTGCGCCGTCCAGACCGGATTCGGCGAACGGATTGCTTTTAATGCGGCAGGAAATTCGCCCGCCGACAAAAATTGCCAGGCCTGCCGTCATCCCGCCGATTGCGAGTCGGAAAAACGTATGGCCTCGCGCAACAACTCCGACGCATTGGCGAGTTGCAGCTTCTCCTTGATGCGAGCGCAATAAGCCTGAACTGTCTTGATGCTGACATTCAGAGATTGTGCCACACGGCGCGTCTCATAACCCTGGCCCAGCAGCCGGAAAACTTCCAATTCGCGATCACTGAGCTTCTTGATGGGAGTATGCAGGTCTGGAATGTCGCCATCCGCAAATTTGTCGGCGAACGCGGCTTGCATCCGGGGACTGAGGTACAGCTTTCCGTCCAGAACGTCGCGAATTGCGGCGGCGATGCTGCTGGTCGATTCGCCTTTCATGACATAGCCCCGGGCGCCTGCGCGAAAGGAACGTTCGGCGTAAAATCGCTCATCATGCATGGACACCACGACGATCGCAGTTCCGGGCATCTCGGCCTTGATATTCTTGATGAGTGCGAGCCCGGAACCTTCAGGCAGAGCGAGGTCGACAATGGCGATGTCAGGCTTTGAAGCCCGGATGCCTTCAATCGCTTTTTCCGCGCCCGCCGCTTCGCCGCAGACCTGCAGATCCGAAATCTGGTTGATCAAGGTAGTCAGCCACTCGCGAACGAGCGGATGATCGTCAACGAGAAACACTCTCGAGATTCTCTTGCTCATGAGGCCATCTGATCCTCGATTGCGACGGGCAGGCGGCACGTCACGATCGTTCCACCGCCCGTACGTTGGTTTACCTCGAAGCTCGCGCCGATCAATTGGGCCCTGTGCGCCATGATACGAAGTCCCATTCCGCCGGTCGAAGACAGGGAGGGGGCAATCCCGCTTCCATCATCTTCTATGCGCAGTTCGTGACCTTCCTCGAACGTATTCAGCTCGATGACAATCTCCTTCGCGCACCCGTGCTGGATGGCGTTGCGGGTCGCCTCCTGGGCGATGCGGAAGAGGTGTTCGGCCGTCGCCGCCGAATGCACCAGCACCGGCGACTCGCAGACGAACCGGCAATTCACTTCGAACAGTCTTCCGCTTGTTGCAGCAAACTCCTCGAGCGCCAGCATCAGTCCCTCGGCGTCCATAGCGACGGGGTGCAGGCCCTTGACGGAGCGGCGGGTTAACGAAACGCCCTCTTCGATGAGTTCCACCACCTTCTTTGCGTCTGCGGCCTCCCGGAGCCTCTGCCGTTCAAGTTTTTCGCGCAGCACCTGCCCCGCGATCGCGGTGCCCGCAAGATGTTGGCCCAGACCGTCATGCAGATCCTGCCCGATCCGCCTTTGCTCCTGTTCGCTCGCATCGAGCAGCAGGTGCTGAAGCCTTTCGCGCTCCGCAATTTCGCGCGTGAGCGCGCTCGCACGCTCGCGGACGCGGGACTCAAGCACCTGGTTCAGGCTGCGCAACCTGGCGAGAACGAACACGACGACCACGAAGGACATCAATTGCACAGTGCCGTTCCAGGTGAGCAGGAAGGCATCGGCAAAGTCCTCGTCGCCAGCGCCGATACCGCCGAGCATCCAGACTGCAACGCACAAGCCTGCGATCAACAACCCAAAGCGGGCGCCGATGAACCATGCCGCGAGCGAGACGGGAAGAAGATAGAAAGCGGAAAGCGATATGTGGGTGCCGGTCAGGTAGTCGAAAACGCCGATGCACAGCGCGAGAAGTATCGCCACTACGACGAGACGCAGTTTCGATTGCTGCTCGAGGAAATCCATCAAAGCACCCATCGGCAGTTCGCCCTTCTTTGACTCCAGCCAGATCGTGCGCCGCGATGCCGGCAAAATCCACCCTCCAGCACGGACCTAATCGTCCACCGGACCGCACCAGCCGGGCAGGTAGTCGGCTTCCTTGCCCTTCGCGAGCGCAAGCGCCTCGCGCAAGGCATCGTCGAAATCGTGCTTGACCGATTGCCGCTTGATGCGCCGCCGGAGGAAGTCGGCCCACAGAAACTCGCTGAAAGGCGTCGTTTCCTTGGAATAGCCTCCAGCGCCGCGCAGGGCGCCTGCAAGCGAGCGGAACGGATCGTCCTCCATGTCGCGGATGGATTTCGGAATGTCCTCATAGCCGCATCTTCGTCCGCGTGAGTCAAAAGGATGCATCCAGCTACGGTTGTCGAGCACGATCCAGAAGGCCTCCTGTGTCAGGCGATCGAGGCGCGCCACCACCGTAATGAAGATTTCGGTCAGGCCTTCGTCCATCAGCGCGCGGGCGAGATGATGATGGTCGATAACGTAGTGACGCCCCTTGGGCCCCAGCACGACGGGAATCAGGTGTGTGCCGAAGAAGTCGCTCGCCTTTTTTCCCTTTCGTGCGCGCCATTTTTTGCGGCGTTCTTCCACCTCCCGCAGACCAATGGTCAACTGCGTCGGCCTGAGATCGGCGAGCGGCACGGGCTTGAGGGTGGGTTCGCGTACGACGGACATCGGCTATTCTCCTCTCGGGGAAACAGGAATGTCGCCAACTGATATCATCCGCCGGGCCGGCGCGCGCGCCGCGGAAGGGTTTGTGGGCCCCGGCCTTGTTCCTGACCTTGTTGCCGGCCTGACGCTCGCCGCGATCGCGGTTCCCGAGCAGATGGCGACTGCGCGCCTCGGTCATTTCTCTCCCGAGGCCGGCTTTCTGGCCTTTATTGCGGGCACGCTGGGTTTTGTAATTCTTGGAGCGAGCCGCACCATGTCGGTCGGCGCAGATTCGACCATCACTCCAATCTTCGCCCCGAGTGTCGCGCTGTTCGCTCTTGCGGGGTCGCCTGCATACTTCATGCTGTCGGCGCTGCTTGCCATTATGGTCGGCGTAGTCGTTCTGGGTGCCGGAATATGCCGCATGGGCTGGATTTCCAATCTTCTCTCCCGTCCCGTAACTGCGGGCTTTCTGGTGGGAATATCGGTCCACATCCTGGCCTCGCAACTGCCGGTCTTGTGCGGGCTCACGATTGGCTCTGGTGAGACTCTCTCGCGGTTTGTTGAACTTGCCGGACAACTCGATCATGCCAATGGCTATGCCGTGCTTCTCGGACTCGGGGTATTGGCCATCACCGCGGCGAGCGAGCGGGTCGACCGTAAATGGCCCGGTGCCCTGATCGGGGTGGGCGTAGCGACGGTTGTCGCCTTCGCGTTGGGACTTGAACGGCACGGCGTTCGGGTTCTGGGCGCGATCCCTCCGCCTGTTCCGCATCTACCTGCGCTCTGGCCGTCGATGGCCGAGGTTGCACGCTTGGCGCCGCTTGGGCTGCTCCTCGCAATGGTGGTGATGGTTCAGTCGGCAGCCACGACGCGATCGTTTCCTGCCGGGGACGGAGCGCAGCCCGACATCGACCGCGATTTCGTGGGTGTGGGTCTCGCCAATCTCGTTTCCGGCTTCGTGGGCGGCTTTCCAGTAAATGCGAGCCCCCCGCGTACGGCGATTGCCACGGAAGCCGGCGCGCGGTCGAAGAGGTGCGGGCTCGCTGCCGTTCTCGCTGTGGCCCTGCTCGCCATTTTCGGTTCGCCTCTTCTTGCGCGCGTGCCCAGCGCCGCTCTGGCTGGCGTCCTTCTCTTCGTGGCATTGCGAATCGTGCAGTTTCGGCTTGCGCGCGAAGTCTGGCACGCGAGCAAGGGTGAATTCGGCCTGATCGTCGCAACCGCGGTCGCGATTGTCGTGCTGCCGATCGAAACAGGCGTCGCGATAGGCATCGTCCTGTCGCTGCTTCACGGAATGTGGAGCGCCACTCGCGCCAGGGTTATCGAGCTTAAGCGCATTCCCGGAACGTCCATCTGGTGGCCCCTCGAGGGAAATGCAGATTCCGAGGAAGCGCGCGGCGTCCTCGTTGTCGGCTTTCAGGCGCCGTTGTCGTTTCTCAATTCGGAAGTTTTCAGGCGCGGGCTTCTCGATGCGGTCGCACACGCACCAGCACCGCTGCGTCTGGTCGTGCTCGAGGCGAGCAGCATTGTCGAGATCGATTTTACCGCAGCTCACGTCCTGTGCGATGTCGTGCAAGCCTGCCGCGCGAAGGGCGCGCGGCTCGCGATTGCCCGCCTCGAATCCGTGCGCGCGCAGGAATCGATGCGTCGCTTTGGTATCGTTGATCACCTCGGGCCGGAGAACATCTATCGCAGTGTGTTCGAGGCGGTTTCGTCGATCGGCGCGGCCGCATAACGTAAAGCAATTTCGCTGCACTGCACCGCTGGATTTGGCCGCGCGGATCGAAGCAATCCGGAGTCCTCTCCCGCACCAAGAATTCGCTCGACAACGCAAATGCGGACATGGAGAATGCGTCTATTGGCCGCCAGATGGGGCGCTCGCGCGGTTGGGTTGGAGGAGCGGCATGAGCGCGGGCGTGACGTATCGGTTCGATCTTATCGACGATGGCGATACGCGCAATTGCCTTTTTATCGCGCAGTGCTTCGGCGATGAACACGCCGTGCTGCTCGCGCGGGCGCTGTTCGAAAGCGCCTTTGTCCGCATAAAGTGCATCAAGGTCTGGCGCGACGACGTTCTGGTCCACGAGGCTAACAAATCGAAGAAGATCAAGATCAACTGAACACGAGTCCGGAAATTCTTCACCTGCTGTCCGGCTCGGGTGGCCGCATCTGCGAATCGACTGTGGGGTCATCCCAGCCGCCGCCCAGTGCCTTGAAGAGGCTCCCGAAATCCTGGGCGAGCGGTTGCCGGCCCTGAACAAGCTGGTCGCGCGCAGTGCGCAGGCTTCTATCCGCATTCAGCACATTGATGAAGTTGACGATCCCCTTCGCGTATTGATGCCGCGCGATGTTGTCTGATGACGCCGCCGCACTCTCGGCTTCCCCGAGCGCACGGACGTGACGGGCGTCGTCTGCACATCGCGCAACCGCATCTTCCACGTCGCGGAGCGCCGGGCCCCGTAGGCAGGCCGGCGCGGCTTAGGCCGGCATATCGCGGCGTCGGGGAAAACCGGCAGTGTCCGGCTGTTCGCCACCGAGAACATATCGCTCCACCGCCTTGGCGAAACCGTCCTCGTCGCAGGAATCCGTCACAACCGAAGCCTGGCCCTGCACCTCGGGGGAGGCGTTTCCCATCGCGATCGAAAGGCCGCCGGCGACGAACATCAATACGTCGTTCGGCATGTCGCCGATCGTCGCGATTTCCGAGGCGGCGATGCCGAGCCGGCTCGCATGGTAGCGAAGCACGGCCGCCTTGTTGGCGTTCGGATTGGTGACGTCGATATAGTAGTTCTGCGATAGCGACACGGAGGCCGCGCCTTCCAGCGCGCGGCCAAGTTCGTCGCTCGCCCAGCGCATGCGGGCTGCGTCATCGCTGACGCCGACGATCTTGATCGTTTCCGAATAAAAGTGGTCGAAGCTCTCAACGACGATCGGCGCAAACGCTACGGTGCGTGTCTCGCGCGCTACATGGGGCGCACCGGAATCGCGAACATACCAGTTGGCGCCGGTATAAAGCCACGCATCGAGACCATGCTCGACGAGAAGCTGCATCGCCTTTTGCGCAATTTCCCGCGGCAGCCCGTGACTCTCCAGCACGCGCAAATCCGGCGTGGCGTACGCGCCGCCGTTGAAACCGGCGATGGGTTCGACGAGGCCGAGCGGATCGACGAACATCGCCATACCCCGTGGCGGCCGCCCGGAAGTGATTGCAAAATGAATCCCGCGCTCGCGCAGCCGTACCACCGCGGCCCGCGCCCTTGGCGTCAGCACTTTTTCGCGGGTGACGAGAGTGCCGTCGACATCGGAGAGCAAAAGCGAAATGCTCCGTGTTTCCGTCATCGCCTTGCTCCCTTGACGCGCCCACCCTTCCTTGAGGGAGGGCTGAATATCGCGAACGTACCTTGCCTGTGCGCTACCGCTCCACTGACTGAGCGCAGGATGCCCTCGCGATTTTCGGAGCGTGGGGAGGTTGCTTTGACCCCTCCCCAAGATTTTTTTCTCGCGTCGCTCCGAAAAGAATTTCCTCCCTCGAGGGGAGGGACAAAATGTTGCTATTTTTCCCGCATGCCGTGCTGCATCACGTCGCGGAGTGGTTCGAGGAAATAGTTGAGTGCCGTGTGCGAACCGGTCTGCAGTTCCACACTCACCGGCATTCCGGGCATGATCTTTGCCTCGGGGTTATCCTTGAGAACAGATCGGTCAACGCTGACATGCGCAAGGAAATAAGTCTGCCCCGTGCGCGGA
>DASXMF010000096.1:0-42056 GCA_036495845.1 Rhizomicrobium sp. | reverse complement strand
CAAATCCTACGACGCGGTGCTGGCGCAGAAGCCGGAATACGCCAACCGCACCTCCTATGTGATCGCGCCCGACCACACGATCCTGATGACCTACACCAATCTCGACCCGGACAAGCATGTCGAGCTCACTCTTGCGGCCGTCAAGAAATGGCGCGACGCACAGGGCGCCAAATAACGGACAAAGCTTGACGGGCGCGGCCCGGCCTGCCAAACGCGCGCGCCATGATCGAGATTACCCAGGAATTGAGCTTCGATGCGGCGCATTCGCTCGGTGCGGGCGCGCCGGAAAACCGCCGCATCCACGGGCATTCCTTCTATGTGGACGTGACGCTCCGCGGCGAGGTCTCGACGGCGACGGGGATGCTGCACGATTTCGACGAGGTGAAATCCGTGCTCGCGCAGATTGCGGACGGGCTCGACCACCGCTTGCTGAATGACGTTGAGGGGCTTGGCGCACCGACTCTCGAAAATCTCGCGCGCTATATCTTCAGCAAGGCGAAAGAGAAACTGCCGACAGTCGCGCGCGTCCGTGTCCGCCGTCCGTCGCTCGGCCAGTCCTGCTGCTACGACGAAGCCTGAGCGATGGCTCGACGTGCAAAACTGACACAGCTCGGTCGGCAGGTTCCCATGCCGAATTCACCGCAATCGGCCACGCTCGAAAGCGTGGCCAATCCGCATCCCGATCAGGATTATGTCGTCCGCTTCACCGCGCCGGAATTCACCACGCTTTGCCCGATTACGGGCCAGCCGGATTTCGCGCATTTCGTTGTCGATTTCTGCCCCGCGAAAGCACTTCTCGAATCGAAGTCGCTAAAGCTGTTCCTTGCGAGCTTCCGCAACCACGCGGCGTTTCACGAAGATTGCACGCTCACAATCGGAAAACGCATCGTCGCCGCGATCAAGCCGAAATTTCTCCGCATCGCCGGATTCTGGTATCCGCGCGGCGGCATTCCGATCGACGTGTTCTGGCAAACGGGAAAACTGCCGGGTGGGATTGCGTTGCCCGATCCGGGCGTCTCGCCGTATCGCGGGCGCGGCTGACGTCTATCGGTGCTTTTCCGCCAGTTTCGCGCAGGCCTCGTAGCGGTGGCAGACGACAATGTGGTCGTTCACCATGCCAACCGCCTGCGCGAAAGCGTAGACGATCACGGGCCCGCAGAAATTGAAGCCGCGCTGCTTCAGCTCTTTCGCCAGCGCCTCGCTCATCTTCGTTTTGGCGGGAACCTGGCCTGTCGTCTTGTAGCGATTGAGCCTGGGCCGGCCGTCCACGTGTTTCCAGATGAAATGCGAGAAGCCGCCTGGTTCCTTTTCCATGATTTCGAGCCACACTCGCGCGCCTTTGATCGCCGCCTCGATCTTGGCGCGGCTGCGGACGATGCCTTCGTCCGTGAGCAGCCGGGCGATCTGCCGCTCGCCGAAGCGCGCAATCTTTCCGGGTTCGAAATCGGCGAAGGCCCGGCGGAAATTCTCCCGCTTGCGCAGGATCGTGATCCAGGAAAGTCCTGCCTGAAATCCGTCGAGGACAAGCTTTTCGTAGAGCGCCCGGTCGTCGAACTCCGGCACGCCCCATTCCTCGTCGTGATAGGCGACGTAAAGCGGATCCTGTCCCGGCCAGGGACAACGGATCGCGCTGCCGCTCACCGCCGCCGCGCTTTGCGTTTCGCGGACTTCTTTGCGGGCCGCTTCGCCTTGCTCTTTGCCTTCACGCTGCGCCGCGCGGCCGGTTTGGCTTTGGCCTTCGCCTTCGCGCGTGGGGCCGCCTTCTTCTTCGTCACAATGTGCAACGTCGCCTCGACCTTGTTCCCGAAGGGGTCGAGCACGAAGGCGCCGAAATAGTCGGGACCATAGTCGGGACGCGGACCCGGGGG
The DNA here is from genome assembly GCA_036495845.1 of Rhizomicrobium sp. GTDB lineage: Bacteria > Pseudomonadota > Alphaproteobacteria > Micropepsales > Micropepsaceae > Rhizomicrobium. Next base: position 40,188 of record DASXMF010000096.1, on the reverse strand, counting down.
CCCGTCGTCGGTGCCGCCGTGATCGAGCGCGGCCTTGTGGAACCGGTGCACAGCGTCCTGGCTGCGCGCGGAAAATCCGACATGGGCGCCGTTGCCAGGGCTCGGCGCTTCGCGGTCGTGCGGCAACTGGATCCAGAATTCTGAAACGCCTTCCCCGTAGGCGATGGCGTAGGGCAGATATTGCGCCGTGCGCTTGTAGCCCAGCGCACCCAGAACCGCGTCGTAGAACGCTGCTGCGCTGGCTACGTCGCGCACACCGACGGAAACATGATGAAGCATGCGTGCCTCCTCCTTGAGGAAGCGCGCACTCTTACCGTTTCGCCCATGGCGTCAAGACAAAACCGCGTCAAGGAAAAAGCCATTGCGGTTTGGCGAGGCGGACGGGAACGCCCCCCGCGTCGGGTGCGACGCTTCCCGCGGCGTCGAGACGATCGAGCCGCACGAGCGCAAAGCCGCGGCCGCCATAGACCGAAGTCAAGGCTCCGATCTCGCTGCCGTTCGCCACTATCGGCGTTCCGGCGACGGGTAACGCGCTGCCAGCGGATTCGACCGGCAGCAGCTTTTTGCGCGCGGTTCCGCGATGTTTCATCCGCGCCGTCAGCTCCTGGCCGACGTAGCAGCCCTTCTCGAACGACACGGCGTGCAGCTCCTCGAGATCGGCATCGAGCGCAAACATCCGGTCCTGGCCGAAATCCGCGCCTTCCGGCACCCCAAGCGCGAGGCGATGCTTCAGATAGGCCGAAGCGGGCAGCGCATCGGCCGTCACATCCTCTTTTTTTGCCAGCCAGCGCCAGCCGAGCGCAGCGACGCGATGATCACGCCACCAGCCCAAGGGAGCCGTTTCGGAGTTCCATTGCGCCAGTACAACCAAATCGTCTCGGCGCACGATGTCGACTTTTGCCCGCAACCTGTAGAGCGAGAGACGCTTGTAATAGGCGTCCGCAAACTGGGCAGCGCAATCCAGCAGAAATTCGTCCCCGTCAGCGTAGACGAAGAAATCGAACAGGATTTTTCCCTGCGGCGTGAGGAGAGCGGCATAGTGGGCGTTGCCATGTTCGAGCCCGCTGATGTCGTTGGTGATCAGGCCCTGCAGGAATTGCCGCGAATCCACTCCGGAAACGGCAAGCACGGCGCGGTCGGTCAGAGCTGCGATGGAGGTCATGCTAGCTGAGGTAGTCGGTCACGCCAGGAATGCCAAGCGCCCGTCAACTCTCCGCGCGGTGCATGAGGGTCGTCCGAAGATCGTCGAGCCGGCTCGTCGTCCGGACGATGTCGAAAGGCGACGAGTCCCACCCGCGATGCTGCAAGGCGCGCCGCTCCGCTTCGTTCGAGATCAGCCGTTCCAGCGCGCCGGCGATCGAATCCGCGGATATTTCGTCGAGAAACAGCGCGCGTTCCGCTCCGATCTCGGCAATGCCTCCGCGCCGGCTGCAGATGAGCGCGCAGCCCTGCGCGAGGGCCTCGAGCGCGGCGCGGGGGAAGGGATCGTCCCAGAGCGAGGGGACAATGGCGATGCTCGCTGCACTCAGGGCGGCGACGACCTGGTCATGAGGCTTGAAGCCCATCAGCGCGACGCGGTTAGAAGCCGATGCTGTGCGCGCAACCATTCGCTCGTAGTCGCTCGGGCCTCTGCCCGCTCCGAACCAATGCGCGCCGAGAATTTCCGCGCTCCATTGCGGATGCCGGGGCAGCACGCGCGTGAGCGCCTCGACGAGTTCTAGAACGCCCTTTTCTGGAACGATCCGGCCCACAAAGACAATCTTGAATTCCTTTTCTGCCGGAAACGACTCTGCCCACTCGACACCGGTATGGATGACCCGTGTCGTGTCGCGGAAGGGAGTGTCGATTCCGTGAAGAAAGCAGAGCCGGATGAATTCGCTGACGCAGACGATGGCCGCGCAACGCGCGAGCAAGTCGCGGCGTTCGCGGATGGAACGCGAACCGTCCATTCCACGCGGGTCGTTGCCGAAATGCAGGGCGATCGGAATGTTGCCGAAACGACGCCAGATTGGCTCGGCCATGATGGGGCGGTTATAGATTTCCACGAGGTCGGGCGGGGTCCGCTCCACTTTATCGATGTAGCGGTGGGCCATCGACAGATTGCGGCCGCGCCACGACCATCGGGACACTTTGAGCGGATGAAAACGCACATCCGCGAAGGGCCGGGGAACCGGCGAACCGAAGACGGTAATCTCGTCCCGCCAGCGGCTGACGCGCGACGTCTCGACCACGTTCAGCGCAAACGCGCCCGCCGCGCCCGGCTCGAAACGCTCCTTGGGCGCAAGCAGAAGATGCAGCCGTTTCGGGTTCACTGTACCGCTCAGGCGCCGCTTGAAATCGGGCGTCCCTCCAGGACGTTCCGCAGAGCCAGAGCGAGGCGGCGCCCGATGCTTTCGAAACTGTAGTTCTGCACGGCTGCATCGCGCGCGGCGCGGCCCAGCCTTTCGCGCAGAGCCCGATCCTCAATGAGCCGCGCCAGCGCGTCCGCCAACGCTACGGGGTCGTGGGGCGGCACAAGCAGCGCGGTGTCGCCCCCGGTGAGCAGTTCCGTCGGTCCGTCGATGGCGGTCGCCACGATCGGCATTCCGCTGGCCATGGCGTCAAGCACGGCAAGCGGCAGGTCTTCCTGGAACGACGGCAGAGCGAATATGTCACGGCCGGCGAGGAAGGCCGCGACGTTGTCCGTCCAGCCGGGGAGAAACGTACGCGATGTCAGCCCCTCCCGGTCGATCTGATTCTGGAGCCGCGCCCGTTCCGGTCCTTCTCCGGCGATGGCGCAGGTGCAATCGATGCCGCGCCCGGCAAGAATTTTCATCGCTTCGATCAACACCTCGAACCCTTTTTTCTCGTGCAGCCGGCCGAGCGCCACGATCTTCGCCTGCGGGCGGGCGCGATAATCCTCTTTGGGCTTTTGCGGGAGACGCACGGCATTGGGAATGACCACGACGTCTCGTGCGGCAACGCCATCTTCGATCAGCGTAAGGCGGCGATGTTCGGCGGCGACCAGCACGCCCGCATAAGGAAAATTGCGGTCGAAGCGGCGCTTCTGCACCATGACGACGATCGGCATGCTCGTTCCGGCCGCGCGGCCCAGAAGGCGGTGCGCCTTGCGACCGACGCACATGACAAGCTCGGGCGACCGCAGGTTCAGAACGCTGCGCACCGCTGCGCGGCTGAGCGGATCCCAATCGCTCGGTACAAGGATTTCGTCGCAAGCGAGGCCGCGTTCGCGGGCGTAGCGGGCCAGCGGGGTCTTGCGCCGCACCAGTCCCCGCGCGGCCATTCCGGCCATCGGCAACATCTCGATCTCGTCCAGGAACAATTTCTCGAGGCCGCCAAAACCTGTACCGAGCATGCAGTTGAGAATCATGGACCGGGCTGGGCTAAGGTGGCGGGGCGGAATCGGACACTACCACGGCAACCATAAAATGTTCGATCTTCTCATCACGGGCGGAACCGTCGTCACGCCGAACGGCATAGGTCCCGCGGATGTGGCAACACGCGACGGAAGAATTGCCGCGATCGGCAGTCTGTCCGACGCGGCGGCAGCCGAGCATTTCGATGCCAAAGGGCTGCATGTCCTGCCCGGAGTCATCGATACCCAGGTGCATTTCCGAGAGCCCGGCAACGAGCACAAGGAGGACCTGGAGAGTGGCAGCCGCGGCGCCGTGCTGGGCGGCATCACCGCCGTCTTCGAGATGCCGAACACCCATCCGCCGACGACGACAAGGATTGCCCTCGAAGACAAGCTTTCCCGCGCGAAGGGGCGCATGCATTGCGACTTTGCGTTCTTCGTCGGCGCCACCCCGCACAATATCGGCGCGCTGGCCGCCCTCGAAACCGCGCCCGGAGTTGCCGGCGTAAAGGCCTTTCTCGGATCTTCGACGGGAACGCTGCTGCTCGACGGGGAGGAAGCGATCCTTTCGGCGCTCAAGGGCGGGCGGCGGCGAATGGCGGTGCATTCCGAGGACGAGGCCAGGCTGCGCGAGCGCAAGGCGCTGGCCGAGAGCGGCAAGCCGGTCACCCATCCGGTGTGGCGCGACGTGGAGACGGCGCGGTGCTCCACTGAGCGCGTGCTGGCGCTTGCACGCCGCGCGGGGCGAAGGCTGCACGTACTGCATGTGACGACGGCGGAAGAATTGCCGCTGCTGGCCGCCGCCCGCGACATTGCGACTGTCGAGACCACGCCGCAGCATCTCACTCTCGCCGCGCCGGAGTGTTACGAGCGGCTTGGAACCTACGCGCAGATGAACCCGCCTATCCGCGAGGCGGTGCACCGCGAGGCCCTGTGGCGTGCCGTGCAGGAAGGATTGATCGACGTCATCGGCTCCGATCACGCGCCGCACACGCGCGCGGAGAAGGAGAAAATCTATCCCGACACTCCGTCCGGAATGCCGGGCGTGCAGACTCTGGTGACAATCCTTCTCGATCACGTGAATGCCGGCCGCCTTTCGCTCCACCGGTTTGTCGATCTCACCAGCGAAGGCGCCGCGCGAATCTACGGCATTGCCGGCAAGGGCCGGATCGCTTCGGGCTATGATGCCGACTTCACCATCGTCGATCTGAAGGCGAAGCGGCGCATCGAAAACCGCTGGATCGCATCGAAGTGCGGCTGGACGCCTTTCGATGGCGTGGAGACGACGGGCTGGCCCGTGGCGACGATCGTCCGTGGACGGATCGTCATGTGCGATGGTGCGCTCGCATCGCCCGCGTCCGGCATACCCGTGCGCTTCCTCGAAACCCTCGTGCCCAAAGAAGAAAGTTGAACCGCCAAGACGCCAAGGCGCCAAGGCGCGGAAGAGCAACGCAGAAGCACTGAGAATGCGAAGGGCGTTTTTGCGCGCGTTCGCGCACTGTCCTTTCTCTCTGTGTTCTTCGTGCCTATTGTTTCTTACTTCTTGGCGTCTTGGCGGTTTTCTTTTTTTGGTTCGATTTGAATACGGCGCGCTTCAGTGCAGCGTGAATTCGGAGCCGGCGTGATGAAGTTCGGCCGGCGAAATCAATCCGCGTGCAGCGACGCGCACCGAATGAAGCTTGCCCTCGAGGTTGTTGCACCAGAAACGGAGAAAACGATTGAGGATCGGAAATTTCGGCGCGATGTCGAGCTCCTGCCAGATGAAACTTTGCAGCACGGCCGGGTGGTCCGGCAGGTGGTAGAGGATTTCGGCCGTGGTCAGCCGATAACCCTGCAACGTCAATTCCATCTCACGCATTTGTAAGTCACCCTTGTTCTCTTTGTTGCCCGTCCTTCCGGTCCATCAAGGCACAGATTCGTAAGAAAAAAGTTTGGGGATCGGTTCCATGCCTGTCCAGCGGGCTGCAAGGCAGATGCGCCCAAATCGGCCCGCTTCTTGACGGAACGCGATATTTTTGCGCCTTAGTGTTTCGCTCGCCACAGGTTTGCCATTCTGGCAGCAGTCACATTCCGGAAGTGCCAATGTCAGATCGCTTCAGGGCTCTCCTGATCACGAAAACCGGCGAAGACCAGAAAGTCGAGCTCACCGATCTTTCGACCGGCGATCTCATGGACGGCAACGTCACGATCGCGGTGTCGCATTCGACGGTGAACTACAAGGATGCACTCGCGCTCTGCGCACGCGCACCGGTCGTGCGGAAATTTCCGATGATCTCCGGAATCGACCTCGCAGGCACGGTGGAGAGCTCGCAAGACCCTGCTTTCCGCGCGGGCGACAGGGTGCTCGTCAACGGCTTCGGCCTGGGGGAAACGCATTATGGTGGTCATGGCGAACGCGCGCGCGTGAAGTCCGAATGGCTGGTGCCTGTTCCCGGCAGCTTCTCGTTTGCGGATTCGATGGCCATCGGCACGGCGGGCTACACCGCGATGCTTTCCATTCTCGCGCTCGAGGATGCGGGCGTAAAGCCGGAGAGCGGCGCGGTGGTGGTGACGGGCGCGGCCGGGGGAGTGGGGTCGGTTGCGATCGCGCTTCTCTCGAAGCTCGGCTATCGCGTGATCGCTTCGACCGGCCGCGTCGACGAAGCGCCATACCTGAAGCAGCTCGGTGCCGCCGAGATTATCGCGCGGGCCGAACTCGCGGGCGAGCCGCGCCCGCTCGCAAAAGAGCGCTGGGCGGGCGCCATCGACAGCGTCGGCGGAACGACGCTTGCAAATGTGATCGCCGCCACCGCCACTGGCGGCGCCGTCGCGGCCTGTGGGCTGGCCGGCGGCATGGATCTGCCCACGAACGTGGCACCTTTCATCCTGCGCGGCGTATCGCTTCTCGGCATCGAGTCCGTACGCATGAAAATGCCGCGGCGACGACTGGCCTGGCAACGCCTGGCGCGGGATCTCGACGGGGGAAAACTCGCCGCCATGACGCGCACCATCCGTCTCGACGAGGTTCCTGAGGCTGCTGCGGACATTCTTTCGGGAAAGATTCGCGGACGTCTGGCGGTCGGGATCGCATGATGACGGTTTTCCGGAATCGAGCCTGCGGCGAAGAATGAACTACGTTCTTCTTATCGCCGCCGGTCTCGTCATCGGTTTCATCGTCGCCGCGCCGATCGGGCCGGTCAATCTCATTTGCATCCGCCGCACGATTGCATTCGGATCGCTCAATGGCTTTGTCTCAGGGCTCGGCGGCGCGATGGGCGACGGCGTCTACGCGGCCATCGTCGGATTCGGGCTGACCGCCATCAGCCAGTTGATCGAGGGTTATTCACAGGCGCTGCAGCTGGCGGGCGGAGCGCTGCTTTTGGGATTTGGCATTCACACCTATATCGCCGACCCGTTGCACGGAAAGGATGTGGGAAGCGGGGCGGAACGGTCGCCGCGCAATTCCACGCTCGTGCGCGCCTTCGCCTCGACCTTCGCTATCTCCATTACAAATCCTGCGACCCTGTTCGCGTTTGCAGCGCTGTTCACGGGTTTCGGCGGGATCATCGCCGGCGCGAAAGCGAGCCTTGCCCAGGCGGCGTTCGTCGTTGCCGGGGTGTGGTGCGGATCGGCGCTCTGGTGGCTGACCGTGACGACGGTCGTAGGATTCCTTCACGCCCGCATCGATGCGCGGGTGATGCGGATCATCACTCACGTCGCGGGCATCATCGTAATCGTCTTCGGGGTCGGCATGCTCGGCCACGTGCTGTTGGAAAGATTGAAGTAGGGGATCGGGAGCGCATAAAATCGTGTCATCCCGGAGACGCGCGACAGCGCGTCATCCTGGACCCAGCATCGACGACCAGTTAAGTGCCGTGCGTGATTCTGGGTCCCGGCTCTCGGCTGTCGCCTCGGCCAGGATGACACGCTTTTTTGCATCGGCACGCCAGCATTTCGCTCGCGTTGACTTGAACCCTTTCCCCCCTATGATGCTGCCAACGTCACGGCCCGCCGGGAGGCGCGCTGTTGGCGGCGACATTCCCTCGCGGGAGAGATTCGTTCGAAGGAACGAACGCCGAAGGAGCAACCGCCCCGGAAACTCTCAGGCAAAAGGACCGCGTTGGGATACGAAACTCTGGAAAGCGGGTCGGCAAGGTTTGCCGCCCTCACCGAAGGGGTAAGCCGGGCGACCGGCGAAATCTCTCAGGTCCGATGACAGAGGGGCGCGGGTTCCGGTTCGCCGGGGCGCGCCGCGTCAACCTCGCTGCCGGGCCCAAATGTCTGAAACTTCCGAACAGACCCTCCGCCGAACGCCTCTCTACGCGCTTCACATCGAGTTGGGCGGCAAGATGGTGCCCTTCGCGGGCTACGAGCTGCCGGTCTACTACCAGCCCGGCATCCTGAAAGAGCATCTGCACACACGCGCCCAGGCCGGCTTGTTCGACGTCTCGCATATGGGGCAGGCGGCGCTCTCGGGAGGCGATCCCGCATCGGCGCTCGAATCTTTGACGCCGGCCGATGTGAAGGGATTGAAGGAGGGCCAGCAACGCTATGCGCTCCTGCTTAATGCCGCGGGCGGGATCAAAGACGATTTCATGGTGGCACGGCTTGCCGGCGAGGCCGCGCTCCATGTCGTCGTGAACGGTGCGACGAAGGAAGGCGATTTCGCCTATATCGCCGAGCAGCTGAAAGGCCGCGCGCATCTCGCGCCGCATGGCGAGCGTGCGCTGCTCGCTTTGCAGGGCCCCGCGGCGGAAGCCGTGCTTTCGCGCCACGCACCGGCCGCGCGAGAGCAGAGCTTCATGAAGGCCGCGCGCGTGAATGTGGCAAGCGCCCCTGCCATCGTCAGCCGCTCAGGCTACACGGGCGAGGACGGCTTCGAGATTTCCATCGATGCCGGTGATGCCGAGCGCGTCGCGCGCGCCTTGTTGAACGAGCCGGAAGTTCTGCCCATCGGGCTTGGCGCCCGCGACTCGCTGAGGCTGGAAGCGGGTCTCTGTCTCTACGGACACGATCTGAACGAGGACATCGATCCCGTCACCGCCAGTCTCGTGTGGTCGATCGGCAAGCGCCGGAAAACGGATCGCGACTTTCCTGCCGCCGACCGCATCCTGAAACTGATCGCCGACGGTCCGCGGCAGAAGAGAGTGGGAATCCGTCCCGAGGGCAGGGCGCCGGCGCGCGAGGGCGCGGCCATCGCCGACAAGTCGGGGCGCATTATCGGGACAGTTACAAGCGGAGGTTTCGGGCCGAGCGCAGATGCGCCCGTTGCCATGGGGTATCTCGAATCGGCATTCGCAGCGGAAGGCACGGAGATCGATCTTGTCGTGCGCGGCAAATCTCTCCCGGCGCGGGTGGTGCCAATGCCGTTCGTGCCGCATCGCTACAAACGTACAGCTTCAATAGCGGGGTAAGGATCATGAGCGAAACAAGATATACCGATCAGCACGAATGGGTGCGCATCGATGGCGATGTGGCGACCATCGGCATCACCAAATATGCGGCCGGGCAGCTCGGCGACGTGGTCTACGTCGAATTGCCGGAGGCGGGGCGCAAGGTAGGGCAGGGCGGCGAGATTGCCGTCGTCGAGAGCGTGAAGGCCGCAAGCGAAGTCTACGCGCCGGTTGGCGGTGAAGTGAGCGAGGCCAACGCGGCGCTCGGTGCAGAGCCCGCGAAGATCAACGTTGATCCGGAAGGAGAGGGCTGGTTCTTCCGCATGCGGCTTTCCGACAAATCGGAGCTCGGCAAGCTGATGACCGAGGCCCAGTACGCCGAATTCCTGAAATCGCTTTAGGCAAACACCGATGCGGTACCTTCCACTCACCCAGGACGACCGGCGCACGATGCTCGGGAAAATCGGCGCGGCGGACATCGACGCCCTGTTTCGCGATGTGCCGAAGCAGGCGGTGGTGGGCCGCAATGCCTTCGCGCTTCCCGATCACCAGGGCGAGCTCGAAGTCGAACGCGCCCTTGCGCGTCTTGCCGCCAGGAACGTATCGGCCGGCTCCGTTCCCTTCTTCTGCGGCGCGGGCGCCTACCGGCATCATGTCCCCGCTTCCGTCGATCATTTGATTCAGCGCTCCGAATTTCTCACCTCCTACACGCCCTATCAGCCCGAGATCGCGCAGGGCACGTTGCAAACGCTCTACGAATTCCAGACCCAGGTGGCGATGCTGACGGGAATGGACGTGGCGAACGCCTCCCTCTACGACGGTTCGACGGCGACAGCGGAAGCCGTGCTGATGGCCCGGCGGATTACGCGCCGCCCCAAGGCAATCCTCTCGGGCGGGCTGCATCCACATTACGCCGAGACCGTCGAAACGCTTGCCGCGCTCTCCGGCACGGTGGTGCGCGCGAAGCTCGAGCCGGGTCAAGCGGAAGATATTGCGGCGCTGATCGATGCGGATACCGCGTGCGTGGTGGTGCAGAGCCCTGATGTGTTCGGGCTCATCCGAAATCTACGACCCGTCGCGGAGGCGGCGCATGCCAGCGGTGCGCTCCTGAATATGGTCGTGACCGAAGTGGTTTCGCTCGGGCTTCTCGAGTCGCCCGGCGCGATGGGAGCCGACATCGTGGCGGCGGAAGGCCAATCGATCGGCAATGGCCTCAATTTCGGCGGGCCCTATGTCGGCCTCTTTGCGACGCGCGAGAAATTCGTACGCCAGATGCCGGGGCGGCTGGTGGGCGAAACCGTGGACGCGGAAGGCCGGCGCGGCTTCGTTCTCACGCTCTCGACGCGCGAGCAGCACATTCGCCGCGAAAAGGCGACCAGCAACATCTGCACGAATTCGGGTTTGTGCTGTCTCGCTTTCACAATTCATCTGGCGCTGCTTGGCGAAGAGGGATTCGTGCGGCTTGCGCGCGCCAATCACGGCCGCGCCGCGGCGCTCGCGGACCGGCTGTCGGCCATTCCGGGCGTGTCGCTCGCCACCCCATCCTTCTTCAACGAGTTCACGCTGAAGCTCGCGAAACCGGCCGCTCCGGTCGTGGACGCGCTGGCGGAGCGCGGAATTCTGGGCGGCGTGCCGGCCTCGCGCCTGCTGCCCGGCGAATCCATCGCCCGCGATCTTCTGATCGTCGCCGCCACGGAAACAACCACCGACGAAGATGTGAAAGCGTTCGCCAATGCGCTTGAGGAGTGCCTGTCGTGACCATGAATGCCATCGGTCGTCCGACGTCGAGCGGCACCGCTGCCGCGCCCGCGCACTCCACCATCTCCGGCGACCGCGGTCTCGACCATGAAGAGCCGCTGCTCTTCGAGCTCGGCCGCGCCGGTCATTGCGGCGTCGATATTCCGCATACGGAGGTGTCGGACGCGTGGTTGGGCGGAATGCGGCGCAAGCAGGCGATCGGATTGCCGGGACTCTCCGAACCAGAAATCGTGCGCCATTATGTGCGGCTCTCGCGCATGAATTACGCGATCGACGCCGGTCTCTATCCGCTCGGCTCGTGCACGATGAAGCACAATCCACGCCTCAACGAAAAGATGGCGCGTCTGCCGGGATTCGGCGATCTCCATCCGCTTCAGCCACAGCAGACGGTGCAGGGCGCGCTGACGCTGATCGCCGAACTGATGCGCTGGCTGACCACGCTGACCGGCATGCCCGCCGTGGCCATGAGCCCGAAAGCCGGTGCGCACGGCGAATTGTGCGGTCTGCTCACGATCCGCGCGGCGATGGCTGCGCGCGGCGAGGATCGTCCGCGCATTCTCGTGCCCTCGTCGGCGCACGGGACCAATCCGGCGACGGCGGCGCTCGCCGGTTTTACGGTCGACGAAGTGCCGGCCAGGCCGGACGGCCATGTCGACGCCGATGCGCTCGAGAAAATGCTCGCACCCGATGTGGCCGCCATCATGCTGACCAATCCCAACACCTGCGGATTGTTCGAGAAGCGGGTGCGGGAGATCGCCGACGAGGTGCACGGAGCGGGCGCCTATTTCTATTGCGATGGCGCCAATTTCAACGCCATCGCCGGGCGCGTTCGGCCGGGCGATCTTGGCATCGATGCGATGCACATCAATCTGCACAAGACGTTTTCGACGCCCCATGGCGGCGGTGGTCCGGGCGCGGGCCCGGTCGTCCTTTCCGCCGCGCTGGCGCCGTTCGCACCTTTGCCGCTTCTGGTCGAGGACGGAACGGGACTTCGGCTTGTCGAAGACCGCGACGAGGTTTCAGCCGGGACCAAGCCGTTCGGGCGCATGTGCGCCTTCCATGGCCAGATGGGCATGTTCGTGCGCGCTCTGGCCTACATGCTGAGCCACGGCGCCGACGGAATTCGCCAGGCCTCGGAAGACGCGGTGCTGGCGGCGAACTACATTCTCGCCTCGCTGAAAGACACGCTGAGCGCGCCCTTCGAGGGGCCGTGCATGCACGAAGCCCTGTTCGACGATTCGTTTCTCGAGGGGACGGGAGTCTCGACCCTCGATTTCGCCAAGGCGATGATCGACGAGGGCTATCATCCGATGACGATGTATTTCCCCCTGGTGGTGCACGGCGCGATGCTGATCGAGCCCACGGAGTCGGAATCGAAGGAGAGCCTCGACCGCTTCATCCATGTGATGCGCGGACTTGGCGAGGAAGCCAAAGCCGGCCGCACCGAAAGGTTCGAGGGCGCGCCGCATCTGGCGCCGCGGCGTCGGCTCGATGAAACCCGCGCCGCGCGCAATCCGATTCTGCGGTGGACGCCGAAACCTTTGCCGAAGGCGGCGGAATAGAAGCGATCTACCAGACGCCGGGAAAGAGCCGGTAGCGCACCCGCCGCGCGTAATCGGCGTAGCCGTCCAGCTTCAGGTACAAGGCCCGGTCTTCCATCGCCGTCAGGGACACGATGGCGCTGGCAAGAACCACGACGCCGGCCAGACCGAACCACGAGCCCAGGAGAAGGGCGGTCGAGACGAACAGGATGACGCCTGCCGCATAAAGCGGATGACGAACGACGGCGTAGGGTCCCGTCGAAATGATACGGCGGCCGTTATCCTTCCTGAGATGCACAACGCGCCAGGGAAACGTGTTCTCCTCGAAGATGCGGTAGATGGACGACAGCGCCGCGGCCACGCCGATCCCGCCAACGATCTGCAGCCAGTCCGGCATCCACGACCAGTCGAAACGCACCGCGTCCAGACCCATCAGCGCGAGCCAGCCGGGAAAGAGGACGGTGAACAGGATCATGAATATGCCGTCCCACGGCAGCTCGGCGCGCAGGATCGGCCATCTGAGCGATCCCTTGAGGATTGACGGATCGTGACGGGCGACCATGCGCGTGATCAGGAAAGCGACCACGAGAGAGACGCCGACGAAGGCCCAGGCAGGAGGCCAGCTCAGCGTTCCCGCCGCGCCGAACAGGAGCCCGGCGATCGCCATTTCGATTCCCAGCGCAATCCAGAGCTTGGCCGACATGATCTCGCGTGCGCGCCCCGTCGTTTCCAGCGAACTCTAATACGTCGCGCCGGAAAATTCGAATCACTTTGTGGGGCGGCAAATGTCGATGTGGTTAACATTCGCAAATTGCAGTCCTGGGCGAACGGTCCTTCGACCCCTCACCCACATCCAGAGCAGAATTCGGCGCCTGTATTTGCACCCCTCTCCCACAAGGGGAGAGGGAAATTTACGCGCTGCATCAACGGGCTTCTTTTTCGCGGCCGTCGAACTGACGCACACATCGCCCTCTCCCCTTGTGGGAGAGGGCTCAAAAACGTTGGCTCGCAACCGTTCAAGTGCAGGTGAGGGGTACGCTCAGAGCACTTACGTGATCACATCCGGCCCTACGAGCACCCGCTCGTGCTGCCGCAGGTGTCGCATTTCATGCACGTGCCGTTGCGAACCAGGGTGAAGTTTCCGCAGGCGCCGCAGGCGTCGCCCTCATAACCTTTCATGCGTGCCTCCACCGCACGCTGGACCTTGGCCTCGCGTGCGCCGTCGCCAAGAGAGAGACGCGCTTCGAGTCGCGCCACCGCCGCGCCCACCGGATTTGGACCCGCCGCTTCCATCACCGCCATGCGCACTTCGCTGAGCGCGTCGGCCAACGGATCCGATGGAGACGTCGGACTCTCGAAGCCCGCCGCAGCGTAGGCGAAGGCGCTGGTTTCGGGATCTGGCGCCTGTCTCGCAACGGCGCTGCCGCGCACGACCGCAAGAGATTTGAATTGCCCGCGCACGAAGCCCGTCGATGTGACGCGCGAGAGCGTCTGGGCAAGATCCTTGCTCGCTTCGCGGCGTTCGTTGCCCGGGGCATGTGCGCCATGTCCCAGGTCCTCATCATGCGCGGGCGGCACATGGGCGAGATCGTCGCGCCCGAGATAGGAAACGGCCAGCTCGCGGAAAATGTAATCGAGCACGCTGGTCGAGTTCTTGATCGAATCGTTTCCGAGAACGAGACCCGCCGGCTCGAATCGCGTGAATGTGAAAGCTTCGACGAATTCCTCAAGCGGCACGCCATATTGAAGGCCGATCGAAATGGCGATCGCGAAATTGTTCATCAGGCTGCGGAAGGCGGCGCCCTCCTTGTGCATGTCGATGAAAATCTCGCCGGGCCGTCCGTCTTCGTATTCGCCAGTTCGCAAATAGACCTTGTGTCCACCGACGACGGCTTTCTGCGTGTAGCCCTTGCGCCGCTGCGGCAAACGCTCGCGCTCGCGGCTGACCACGCGCTCGATTACTTTTTCCACGATGCGTTCGGAAACCACGGTTGTCCGCGCCGCCATGGGCGAGTCCAGGAGATCGTCGAGCGAATCGTCGTCGTCGACAAAGCCGAACACCTGCGCTGCGAGGGGCTGCGACAGCTTTGAGCCGTCGCGGTAGAGCGCATTGGCCTTCAGGCCGAGCTTCCAGGACAGCATGTAGGCCTCGCCGCAATCGCGTACGCTGGCGGCATTGGGCATGTTGATCGTCTTGGAAATCGCGCCGGAGATGAAAGGCTGGACGGCGGCCAGCATGCGAATGTGGCTCTCCACCGACAGCGCGCGCGTGCCGATTCGGCCGCAGGGGTTGGCGCAATCGAAAACGGGGAGGTGCTCGCTCGCAAGATGCGGTGCGCCCTCGAGAGTCATGGCGCCGCAGACATGCAGGTTGGCCGCGTCGATCTCGGATCTGGAAAAACCGAGAGCCCGCAACATGTCGAAGTCCGCTACGTCGAGCTGGTCGGCGGCCAGGCCAAGCGTTTCGGTGCAGAAGCTCTCGCCCAGGGTCCATTTGTTGAAGACGAATCGGATATCGAACGCAGACTCCAGTGCCGATTCGACGATGACGATCTTCTCGTCGTCGAACCCTCTTTCGCGCAGCGCCTCGTGCGTCACGCCGTCGAGAAGCGTCTCGAGCGTTCCGTGGCCGACGGCGTAGGCCACGATGTCGTCGATCTCGTCCTGCCGGTAGCCCAGCGCAGCAAGCGCTTCGGGCACGCAACGGTTGATGATCTTGAAATAGCCGCCGCCCGCGAGCTTCTTGAATTTGACGAGGGCGAAATCGGGTTCGACGCCAGTGGTGTCGCAATCCATCACCAGACCGATGGTGCCCGTGGGCGCAATGACGGTCGCCTGGGCATTCCGGAATCCGAATTCTTCGCCGAAGGCGAGCGCGTCGTCCCAGGCGCGCCCGGCGGCTGTGGCAAGCGCCGAGTCCGGAATTGCGGCAATGTCGAGCGGCAGGGGCGTCGTCGCCAGTCCCTCGTATCCCTCGGTCGCTCCGTGCGCGGCGCGGCGATGGTTGCGGATCACGCGCAGCATCGCGTCCTCGTTCGCGCCGTATTCGGGGAATGGACCGAGCTCGCCGGCAAGCTCGGCCGACGTAGAATAGGATACGCCCGTCATCAACGCGGACATGGCGCCGGCTATGGCGCGGGATTCCCGGCTGTCGTAGGGAATGCCGGCCGCCATCAGATAGCCGCCGATATTGGCAAAGCCGAGGCCGAGCGTGCGATAGTCGAAGGAACGCTGCGCAATCTCGCGCGACGGGAACTGCGCCATCATCACCGAGATTTCGAGCACGATGGTCCACAGTTTCACGGCGTGTTCGAAGGCGGCCACATCGAAGGCCTGTCCGGATTCGGCGCGAAACGCCATCAGGTTGAGCGACGCGAGATTGCATGCCGTGTCGTCGAGGAACATGTATTCCGAGCACGGATTGGAGGCTCGGATTTCGCCGCCTGCCGGACAGGTGTGCCAGTCGTTGATGGTGGTGTGGACCTGGATGCCCGGATCCGCGCAAGCCCAGGCGGCAAAGTTGATTTTGTCCCACAATTCGCGCGCACGGATCTCTTTGGCCACGCCGCCGCGGCGATAGGTGAGCCGCCAGTCTTCGTCGCCCTCGACGGCTTTCAGAAAGGCGTCGGTCACGCGCACGGTGTTGTTGGAGTTCTGGCCGGAGACGGACAGATAGGCTTCGGAATCCCAATCCGTGTCGTAGATCGGAATGCTGAAGTCGATCTCCTTGAATCCCTGGCGCGCGAACGAGATGGCGCGCTCGATGTAATTGTCGGGGATCATCGCCTTGCGGGCCGCCTTCACTTCGCGGCGCAGGGCGGGATTCTTTCTGGGATCGAAGCAATCGTCTCCCGATCCTTCGCAATTGATGCAGGCGCGCATTACCGCCTTCAGATGCTTTTCGGCCAGCTTCGAGCCGGCGACAAGGGCCGCGACCTTCTGTTCCTCCACCACCTTCCAGTCGATGAACTGCTCGATGTCGGGATGGTCGACGTCGACGATGACCATCTTGGCGGCGCGCCGCGTGGTGCCACCGGACTTGATGGCGCCCGCCGCACGGTCGCCGATCTTGAGAAAGCTCATCAGGCCGGATGATTTGCCTCCGCCAGAAAGCTTCTCGTTCGCGCCGCGTAGGCTCGAGAAATTCGTGCCCGTACCCGAGCCGTATTTGAACAGACGCGCCTCGCGCGTCCACAAATCCATGATGCCGCCTTCATTGACCAGATCGTCGGATACGCTCTGGATGAAGCAGGCGTGCGGCTGGGGATGCTCGTAGGCGGAGGCGGACTTCACCAGCCGGCGCGAGAGATGGTCGACGTAGTAATGCCCCTGGCTCGGACCATCGATGCCGTAGGCCCAGTGCAATCCCGTATTGAACCATTGCGGGCTGTTCGGCGCCGCCCTCTGCGTGGCCAGCATGTGGCACAATTCATCGTGGAAGGCCCTCGCATCGCTTTCCGTGTCGAAATAGCCGCCCTTCCATCCCCAATAGGTCCATGCGCCCGCCATCCGGCAGAACACCTGGCGCGCTGAACTCTCGCCGCCGCGTTCCTCGCCATCGGCCTCGTGCCGCCACAGAAATTCGGGGACACCTTCCTCCGCCACCGGCTTGAGCCGCACGGGAACCCCGGCCTTCCGGAAATATTTCTGCGCAAGAACATCGCAGGCGACCTGGCTCCAGCCGGCGGGCACCTCGATATCCGCCTGGTGGAACACCACGGAGCCGTCGGGATTGCGTATCTCGCTGGTGGCGATGCGAAAGGCGACACCCTCGAACGGCGAGCGGTCTTCGACTGTGAAGTGACGATGTATGCGCATGGTGCCCCCAATGCAGTTCGATCCATTCGCCGTCGCCGCTGGCGTTTGGGGACAAAGATCCGTCGCCGGAAGCCGGCCCATGGGGCCGGCGACCACCGCGTCGGAAATCATATCCTCCAGATTTTGTGCCGCGGCGAGCGGCAGGGGCGAAGTATGGACACGGCTTGCCGCGACACGCAAGAGATAAGTGGTAAACGGGCACCTACCCACAACATCTTGCGGTGGATGCGGGATCGCGAATTTGCTGGCAAAATTCGCCTGTCAAGAGAAATGGTGCGGGATATCCAAAAATATTTTTCGCAAGAGACTCGGTAGTTGCGACCTTCGCCCCTCCGCCTCGCGCGACCGCGAGCCGCGTGGTTCGACCTGCCTACGCGAAGCCGAAGCTTCGCTTCGGCGAAGGCAGGCAAGCTCACCATGAGGTATGTGAAGAAGCCCTCACCCTGAGCCTGTCGAAGGGTGCATTGGCCATCGTGCGGGCCAACTTCTATACTGCTCGCCGATCCCGGATTCGGAGAAGGCATGGCCTGGTTGCAGGCGATATTCGTGTGGTGGCGGGGCGCGACGCCGGGCACCCGGCTGAATACCTGGCTGTCCGGCCACTTCGTCGGAGAAGATGCGTTCGGCAACCGCTACTATCAGAATCGTTCCCGCATCCGGCGTTGGGTGATCTACAACGGTACGGTCGAAGCCTCCCGCGTTCCTGCCGAATGGCACGGCTGGTTGCACCACACGTTTCGCGAGCCACCGACGGTCGCGCCGTTGCGCGTGAGGCCATGGGAGAAGGAACACGTTCCCAACATGACGGGCACGGATCTGGCTTATCGCCCGCCCGGCAGTTTGGCGGCGTCTGGCCGGCGGCCGGCCGCGACGGGCGACTATCAGGCCTGGAATCCCGAGTGAACAGCAGATAGAGGCGACCAAGCCATGCAGAACAACACGTTCGAGACATTGATGGGGGCTCTGGTCATTTGCGTGGCCGCGGTTTTTCTCTACTTCGCCTACACATCGACGAGTGTGGGGTCGCTGGGAGGCTACGAACTCGGCGCGCGCTTTGCGAGCGCGGACGGAATTGCAACGGGAACGGACGTGCGCCTGCACGGAATCAAGATCGGGCGCGTCTCGTCGCTGGAGCTCGATCCCAAGAGCTACGCCGCGATCGTCAAGCTCACGGTACGCGACGACGTCAAGGTTCCCGACGATTCCTCGATCAAGATCACGTCCGCCGGCATCATGGGCAGCTCCTATCTCGCCATTCAGCCCGGTGGCAGCGACAAGATGCTTTCTCCGGGAGGGCAGATCACCAACACGCAGGGCTCGATCGACCTGATGGGATTGATCGGGCGCGCGATCTACGGAAACACGGGAAGCAAATGAGGACCACGATGCCGGCAACCGCCCGTATCGCCGCATGCGCGTTCATCGCGATGACGACCGCATTAGCCGCGTCAGAGGCGGAGGCCGCCAATGTTGCCGGCAAAGCGCTTACCCTTGCCGATGCGGTTCCCGGCAAGGACGGAGTCAAGCGCGCGCTTGTCCTGCGGGGGCTCGACAAGATCACGGGCCGGCCCACCAACATCTTCGCGCCGATCGGCGTGCCGGTGAATTTCGCTTCGCTCACCATTACGGCGCATTACTGCTATTCGACGCCGCCCAGCGAGCCGCCCGAGACCACGGCGTTTCTTGACATCCGGGATCACCGCCCCGATCAGCCAGAGCGTAACGTATTTTCCGGATGGATGCTGGCCTCGAGCCCGTCGCTGAACGGACTGCAGCATCCGCTCTATGACGTCTGGGTGATCAGCTGCAAGACGAACGAGCCGGGCCAGGTGGCGCCCGTGGTCGCGTCCACTGCGGCTGTCAAGGCGACGTCGCCTGACGCCGGCGCCAAGGAAGCCGTACCGGAACTGCCGGAGGGATCGGGGCAGTAGCAGCCCACGCAGGCAAAGTCGGCGTGCATGCGAACAGCAGACGCCAGGCAATCGAGATAACGCTCGCGCGGAATGGCGACGGCGCCGAAGCGCGCGAGATGCTCGGTAAGGAACTGCGCATCGAGCAGCTTGAAACCGCCGCGCTTCAGGCGCCCGACGAGATGGACAAGCGCAACTTTGCTCGCGTCGCGCTCCTTGGAAAACATGCTTTCGCCGAAGAAGGCGGCGCCGAGGCTGACGCCGTAGAGTCCGCCCACGAGCCGGCCGCCGCGCCAGCATTCGATGCTGTGCGCGTGGCCGCGCCGGTGCAATTCGCAGTAGAGCGCGACGATCTCCGCGTTGATCCAGCTTTCGGTGCGCCCCGGCGCCGGCGCGGCGCACGCCCGGATCACTTCGGCGAAGGCGGTGTCCGTCCGCACATCGAAAAGGTCGCTGCGCACGGTGCGCGCGAGTCGGCGAGTAACGTGGAAGTGGTCGAGCGGAATGACGCCGCGCTCCTCCGGAGAAACGAAATAGAGTTCGCGGCCGTCGCGCCGCTGGGCCATCGGAAAGACGCCTTCGGCATACGCCTCGAGCAGCATCTCGGCGGTCAGGCGTGGCGACCCGTGCATTGCTAGTGTCCAGATTCCGAAATTCGCATGATCTCGCTATCGGGCTCCGGGCGAATTTCGGAATCGAAGGACACTAGCAATCCATTCGTTCTAGTGTCGTTTTAATTTCGAAGTTCGCCAGGAAGGCAATATCGATAATAAGGCGAACTTCAAAACCACGACACTGGGCCCTCAATTGCCGTGAGCGGCGAGGTAATGCTCGAGCCAGTGGATGTGATAGTCACCGTTCAGAATGTCGGTTTCGCGCACCAGCTTCTGGAATAGCGGGATCGTTGTCTCGATGCCGCCCACGACGATCTCGTCGAGCGCGCGCCTGAGGCGCATCAGGCATTCGTTGCGGTTTTTTCCGTGCACGATCAACTTGCCGGCGAGGCTGTCGTAATAGGGCGGAATGCGATAGCCCGTGTAGATCGCTGAATCGAAGCGCACGCCGAGCCCGCCCGGCGCATGGAACTGGGTGATGGTTCCTGGCGAGGGCTGGAAGTTGAAGGGGTTTTCCGCATTGACGCGGCACTCGATCGCGTTTCCGGAAATCACGATATCGCCCTGATCGAGCTCGATGGGGCCGCCGGCGGCAATGCGAATCTGTTCGCGCACGATGTCGATGCCGGTGACGGCCTCCGTAACGGGATGCTCGACCTGGAGTCGGGTGTTCATTTCGATGAAATAGAAGCGGCCGTCCTCGAAAAGAAACTCGACCGTGCCGGCGCCGAGATAGCCGAGCTTCGAGAGCGCGCCGGTGACCGTTCCGCCGATCTCTTCGCGTTGTGCGCCGTTGAGGGCGGGCGAGGGCGCCTCCTCCCAAAGCTTCTGGTGACGGCGCTGAAGCGAGCAATCGCGTTCGCCCAGGTGAAGAACCTTGCCCGCGGAATCGGCAAGCACCTGCACCTCGATATGGCGGGGACGCTCGAGATATTTCTCGATGTAAACCGAGTCGTCGCCAAAGGCGGTCTTCGCCTCGGCGCGCGCGGTGGTGAGCGCAAGCGACAAATCCTCGACCCGCCGCGCAACCTTCATCCCGCGGCCGCCGCCGCCCGCGGCGGCCTTGATCAGAACCGGATAACCGATGCCTGCGGCGATTTCCGCCGCGTCGGCGTCGCTGCCGACGGCGCCGGCGGAGCCGGGCACGGTGGGGATGCCAACCTCGGCGACGGCCTGCTTGGCGGCGATCTTGTCGCCCATCAGTCGGATGTGTTCGGGACGCGGCCCGATGAAGGTGATGCCGTGGTCGGAGACGATTTCGGCGAAACGGGCATTCTCCGAGAGAAATCCGTAGCCCGGATGCACGGCCTCGGCGCCGGTGATCTCGCAGGCGGCGATGATCTGCGCCATGTTGAGGTAGCTCTGCGCCGCCGGCGGCGGCCCCACGCACACGCTTTCGTCGGCGAGACGCACATGCATGGCGTCCGCGTCCGCGGTCGAATGGATCGCGACGGTGGCGATGCCCATCTCCTTGCAGGCACGGTTGATCCTGAGCGCGATCTCGCCGCGGTTGGCTATGAGAATTTTCTCGAACACTCGGCGCGCCTCGGTTCTAAAGCTTTGTCTCAGGACAGAACGATGAGTGCCTGACCGAACTCGATGGGCTGCGCATCTGTGACGCAAATCTCCTTCACCACGCCTGCGCGCGGCGCCACGATCGGATTCATGGTTTTCATGGCTTCGACGATCAGGAGAGTGGCGCCTTCGCGCACCTGGTCGCCAGGCTGGACGAAAGGCGGCTTGCCCGGTTCGGGGGCCACATAGACCGTTCCCACCATAGGCGAGAAAATGACTCCGCTGCTGTCGCGTTCGGCGGGAGAAACCTCCAGCGGCGCAGGCCGCGGCGCCGCGACCGGCTCCGGGATGGCCGGGACCGCCGCGTGCGGCAAGGGAGAGGCCGCCGCGGGGCGTGCGACGCGAATGCGGGAGCCGCCCTGTTCGATCTCGATTTCGGCGAGCCCGGTTTCCTCGAGCAGTTCCGCAAGCTCGCGGATGGCATTTGCGTCGACCGCGAGCTGCGGCTTCGCTTTTCCTCCGGCCGCGAACCGGGCAGCGAGTTGCTTCATGTCCTTCATGTTCATGAGCGGGCCTTCAGCAAATCTGCCAGAGCATCCATTGCCAAGAGATAACCGGTGGCGCCGAAACCGCAAATCACTCCGCTGGCCGCCTCGCTGACGAAGGAGTGCCGGCGAAAGCTCTCGCGGCGAAAAGGGTTGGACAGATGCACTTCCACAAGAGGGATTTCGAGCGCGCGGCAGGCATCGAGAAGCGCAATCGACGTGTGGCTGTAGCCACCGGCATTGAGGACGAGCCCCTGCGCCTTCACGCGTGCTTCCTGGACCCAGTCGATAAGCTCGCCCTCGCTATTGCTTTGGCGGAACACGACGTCCCAGCCGTGGGCACGGGCGCGCGCGGCGGCTGCCTTTTCAATGTCTTCGAGCGTGGTCCTGCCATAGATATCGGGTTCGCGGCTGCCCAAGAGATTGAGATTGGGGCCGTTGAGGACATATATCGGCGGTGTGCCGCTCGAACGTCTGCGGGACTGGGCCACGAAATCTCCGGTCGAAGCACGAACACCGGGCTTTATACTGGCCCTTGGCGGCAACGGAAACCTTCATCGGGCAAAGGCATATGGCGTACTCCCTCAGAATCAATGGTGAAGAACACCGGCTCGACGCGTCCGTAACCGTGCGGGAGATGCTGATCGGGCTCGGGCTCGACCCCGCGAAGATTGCCGTCGAGCGCAATCTCGAAATCGTGCCCAGGTCGAAATATGCCGATGTGCGGCTCGCCGACGGGGACAGGATCGAGATCGTGCATTTCATCGGTGGCGGAAACGAGTCGACCGGCGCCGCACCGGCGGACAAGCCGCTTGCGATCGCGGGCAGGACCTATGCGTCGCGCCTCATCATCGGTACGGGCAAGTACAAGAGCTACGCGGAGAACGCGGCGGCGCTCGAAGCGTCGGGCGCGGAAATCGTGACGGTCGCCGTCCGGCGCGTGAACCTCAGCGATCCCGGCCAGCCGCGCCTCGTCGACTTCATCGATCCTTCGAAAGTCACCTATCTGCCGAACACGGCCGGGTGCTTCACCGGCGAGGAAGCGGTGCGCACGCTGAGGCTTGCACGCGAAGTGGGGGGCTGGACGCTGGTCAAGCTCGAAGTCCTGGGCGACCGCAAGACGCTTTACCCCGACATGCTGGAAACATTGCGCGCGACGGAGCTGCTGATCCGCGAGGGATTCCAGGTGATGGTCTATTGCAGCGACGATCCCCTGATGGCGAAGCGTCTGGAAGAATTGGGAGCGGTCGCGATCATGCCGCTTGCGGCGCCGATCGGCTCGGGCCTCGGCGTGCAGAACGCGGTGAACATCCGCATGATCGTTGAAGAGGCCAAAGTGCCGGTGATCGTCGACGCGGGCGTCGGCACCGCGTCGGACGCGACGGTTGCAATGGAGCTCGGTTGCGATGCGGTGCTGATGAACACGGCAATCGCCGAAGCGAAGAACCCGCTTCTGATGGCGCGCGCGATGCGCCATGCGGTGGAGGCGGGACGGCTCGCCTACCTCGCCGGCCGCATGCCGAAAAAGCGCTACGCGGATCCCTCAAGCCCGCTCGCGGGGCTGATATAAGGATAACCGTGTCTCACCCCTCACCCCCGCATGTGAGGTTGTGGGGACACCGTATTCAACCCCTCTCCCACAAGGGGAGAGGGGACTCCTCGTGTTGATTTTCCGGCGCTGATGCAGGACTCTAGATTGCCCTCTCCCCTTGTGGGAGAGGGATGCAGATACGGGTAGTGCTTTCTGCTCGGTCGCGGGTGAGGGGTGCCAGCGCCCTACGTCTTCGTCATTTGCGCGAAGTCGTCGTCGCCCATGGCGCCTTCGCGGATTTTTCCGTCGACGATGAAGGCGGGCGTGCCGTCGATCTTCGCGGCGGCGGCAAGCTTGTGCGCGGCATCGATGGCGCGATCGACCGCGGGCGAGGCCATATCGGATTTAAGCTTCCTCACGTCGAGCCCCGTCTTCGCGGCAACGGCATAGACCGCCTTCTCGTCCACTTCGCCTTCCTCGCTCATCAGCGCGAAATGGAAAGCCACGTATCTGTCGGGCTGCAGGCGCGCCGCCACTGCC
Organism: Rhizomicrobium sp.; assembly: GCA_036495845.1. Taxonomy (GTDB): domain Bacteria; phylum Pseudomonadota; class Alphaproteobacteria; order Micropepsales; family Micropepsaceae; genus Rhizomicrobium. Next base: position 16,689 of record DASXMF010000096.1, on the reverse strand, counting down.
GCGCGCGCCGCCGCGGTGGAAAGCGGGCCCTTGATGGGAAACTCGATGAAGGCAAAGCGCGCGTTCCGGTGCGCCTCGTAGAATTTCTTCATCGCCGGAACCGACGCGCGGCAATAGGGACAATTGTAGTCGAAGAATTCCACCACGCTCGTCTTTGCATTGGCAGGGCCCGCGACAAAAGCCACGCGCGGATCGAAGAAGGCTTTCAGTCCGATCCCGTCGACGGCCACCTGGCGCGCGCTGTCGTCGTTCGCGTCCTGCTGCGTCTGGAGCTTGCTCTCCATCGCGACGAGGATTTCGGGATGAGCCACGAGCCAGGTTTGCATCTCGCTTCCGTCCACGGCGGCGAAGGGGACGATTCCGAAGGCGCGCGCGCAGAGCGCGAGCGAAAGCGAAATCACCGCGCCGGCGCAGCCTCCGATCGTCGCGAATTTCCAGGGATCGCTCATGGGTCGATGGCGCCTTTAACGGTGGTGTTTTTCGGCTTCGGGGCCGGCAACGGACATGATGTCGCTGGCGCGCTGCCAGTCGGGCGAGCCCTGCGGGAGCTTCCTTTGCGCGAGCATCGCGAAATGCGCAGCCGCGGGCATCGCGCCGGCGTTGTAATAGCGTTCCGCGGTGGACAGGTTTGCCATGGGCTCGTTTCCAAGCTCGCTATAGGCCTGCGCCGCTTCGAACCAGGCGAAGGTGTTGTCGTTCTCCTGCCGAAGCGCAATCTTGAGATTGTCGAGAGCGGGTCTGGCCAGCACGTTTTTCTCCGTTGCGAGCTGGGCGGCCGCGAGACTCACGCGCAGCAGCGGCGCGTCGGGCAGAAGATCCACCGATTGCTGGTAGGGCGGAACGCCTTTCTCGGGACGGCTCATGTCCACGTAGATTTGCCCCTGAAGCTCCCAGAAATACGGATTGTGCGGCTCAAGCTTGATGAGCGCCTCGCATTCAGCGAGTGCTTTCTGCAAATCCGGCTGGCGGAAATAGGCGACGGCGCGAGCGTAGTGCGCCTCTTCGCTCGTGTCGGTCGGCGGGTAGTGGGACAAGACCAGATCGACCGGATCGAGAAAGCCGGTGAGCTTGGCCTGGATCATGTGGAAGGCGTGCATCGCCTCCGGGCTGTCCTGGACGTCCTTGTACGGCGAGGCGTCGACGATCCGCTGCAGCAGATCGAGGCGCTCGCGGGAGGCCGGGTGATCGGTCGCCATCGGATCGATCTTGTAGGCCGACATGGCTTCCTCGTCGGCCATTCTTTCGAAGACCGCTACCATTCCCCTCCCGGATTGATGCGTCTCCCGGAGGAATTTTTGGCCCATCTGATCGGCCGTCGCCTCCTGCGCGCGGCTGAATTGCATGAATTGAGACTGGGCTGCCGTCATGCCGAGACCCATGATCGCCATGCCGCCCTCGCCGGCGCCCGCGATCATGGCGGCGACGCCCGCAGCCACGCCGATCAGCATCGGAATCATCGCCTTGGAGATGGCGTTGGTGTCGCGGATCAGATGTCCGCCCGCGATGTGCCCGGTTTCGTGCGCGAGCACGCCGATCACTTCGTTGGGACTATGAAGCTGCTGCAGGAGGCCGGTGTTGACGAAGATGTTCTGGCCCTCCGCCGCGAACGCATTGAGGGACGGATCCTGGACGATGTACATTTTGACGGCGGCCGGATCGAGTCCCGCGACACGGAGAATCGGATCTTCGTAGGATTTGAGCAGGCGTTCGGCTTCGGTGTCGCGGATGAGTTGCAGCGCCTGGGCTGCGGCGGGCTCGATGCCGATGCACATCGCGCAAACCGCGCAGAGCGCGATGCGGCCGATCGCCGTGCGCCGCGCGCGCATAGTCGGAGAGTTGCAAATCGCCAAGGCTTGACTTCTCCTGCCGGGCGGGACCCCTAGTGTCCCGATTCCGAAATTCGCATGATCCCTATATCGGATCTTGGATGAATTGCGGAGTCGAAGGACACCAGCAATCCATTGATTCCAGTGTCGTTTTGGTTTCGAAGTTCACCAAGAGCGTGATATCGATAACAGGGCGAACTTCGAAACCACGACACTAGGTGCGCGAGGATTTGGCGTCAACGCGCGAGGCGCGCGTGCCGATGACGCCGCAATAATATCGGGAATGATCATGCTTCGTTTTCGCATGTTGTCCGCCGCAATATTGCTGTCGACGCTGACCGCCTGCTCGATGATCGGCGAATCCGCGCGCACAATTCCGGGCGCAGGTCTGGTGGTCGGCGACGAGCCGGAAGCAGTGGAAGCGGGGGCCCAGGTGCTGGCACATGGCGGGGACGCGGTGGATGCCGCGGCCGCGACCTACTTTGAACTCGCCGTTACCTATCCGGTCGCGGCGGGGCTCGGCGGCGGCGGCCAATGCATCGTTCACGACGCCAAAAGATCGCGAACCGAGGCATTCGATTTCCTCGCCCGGCAGGCCGCGCAGGGCGGCCTCTACGCCGTGCCGGGCAATGTCAGCGGATTTTCATTGCTGCAGATGTCCTATGGCAGGTTGCCGTGGCAACGGGTCGTGTCGCCGGGCGAAAGCGCCGCCGCGGCAGGCTTCGTGATTTCGCAAGCGCTCGCCGATCGTCTAGCGGCAAGCCAGAACGTCATTCGTCTCGATGCCGGACTCGCAGCCGAATTTCTCGACGAGGCGGGGCATGTGCGCCCGGCGGGAACGCGCGTGCTTGCGCCCGAGCTGGCGCAGAGTCTCGCAACCATCCGCACCTTCGGTCCGGCGGGATTTTACCGCGGCGCAATCGCAAGCGGGATTGTCGCCTATTCGGCGCGGGAAGGCGGTGCAATCACCACCGGAGAACTTGCATCCTACGCGCCTCAGCGCGACCGCCCCGCAATCGCGACGGTCGAGAGTCAAACCGTTTATCTCCCTGCGTCGGGGACGGGCGCGGGAAAGTTTGCCGCGACATTGCTGTCGCATCTCGTCAACGCGAACGACCGTAGCGCGCCGCGCGGCAACCTCATTGCCTCTGTCGCTTCCGCCACCAAAGCGTCGCTCGATTCCTTCGGTATCGCATCCTTGCCGCGCGATCTCGGCGCCACCGGATTCGCAGCCGAAGATTCCGATGGTCTCGCGATCGCGTGCGCCGTCACCATGAACGGCCCGTTCGGGTCCGGGCATACGGCGAGCGGCACCGGCATCACTCTGGCGCATGCACCCAACCAGGGCGAGGCAGGATTGGCCGCGGCGTTTCTCACACCCGTCATTGCCGTGTCGGACGGAAATGTTTCGCTTGCGGGCGCGGGGGCCGGAGGCCCGAACGGGACGGCGGGCATGGCGCTCGCCCTGCTCAGAATCGCGCGGGGCGAAGATGTGACAAAACCCGGCGTCCTGCACTCCACGGGAATCGCGCCCTACGACACGATCAACGTCATCGCCTGCACGAGCGGTGCATGCGCTGCCGTCCCCGATCCCGGCGGGCACGGGCTGGGAGCCTCCGGCGAACCGTAGGATGGATTGAGTCGAAACGTCGTATTGCGCGCTCCAACTCGAACGATCTCAGCGCTTGCGAAAACCTACTCCCGCAAACGGAAAGGCCGCTGCCACCAGCCCTTGCGCTGTGGCTCAAGCGGTTCGGCGCGAGCGGATTGCGATTGATCTCCGCCATTGGCCGGAGAGCTCGCGGTCAGATTTTCAGCCGGTGGCGGCTCGAACGTCTCGACCGGTTCGGCGCGGCGCATGTCTCCGCGGTCGGCACGTTCTTCGATGGGCGAGAGCGACCACACCGGCTCGGAGGGTGAATTGGGCATGACCGCCGTCACGGCGATTTCCGGCACGGGCCCCGGTTGTTCGCTTCGCTCCGGCTGTTCGGCGGCAAGAGCGGGCGAGGCCGATCGGTTCTCGTCGCTCGCACTGGAAGGAGGCGTCGCGATGCCGCTTCCCGATCCGCGGCGGCCACGGCGGCGCCTGCGGCGCTTGCGCCCCGAAGTACCCTCGCCACCTGTTGTTGCGTCGCGAGCCTGGGAAGCGGCCGGCGCAGCCGCTGGGGGCATTTCCGCAATCTGAGCCGGAGGCTCGGCGGGTGGGACAGGGGCGGGTCGAACGCCTGTGCCAGAGGGCGAGCCGGCAGGGCGATCCCGGTCGCGGCCACGGCGGCGGCGGCGGCGGCGCTTGCCATTGGCCGCGGGCGCGCCCTCCGCAGTCTGCACGGCACTACTCTCGGCCTGATCCGCTTCCGGCTGTTCGATTTCATCCACGACAGTCTCGGCGGTGGCGGGAACGACAACTTGCAAAATGGGTGGAATTTTGGGGCGGTCGTCCAAGCGCTGGCCGATGCGCTCGATCTCGAATGTTCCGGCCAGCATGGTTTCGCGAGCCTCGAACTGAATCGACAGCGTGTATTCGGATTCGATGCGTGCGATCTCGCGGCGTTTCTGGTTCAACGCATAGATCGTGACTTCGGTCGGTGCGCGCACGGCGAGGATGGCGGCGCGCTGGCGCTGGGCTTCTTCCTCCAGCCCGCGCAAGACGCGCAGCGCCGTGGACTCCACCGAACGCACGATGCCCTGGCCGCCGCAGTGAGGGCAGGGAACGGTCGAGCCCGCCACGACACCAGCGCGCAGACGCTGGCGCGACATTTCGAGCAGGCCGAACTGGCTGATCTTGCCGATCTGCACGCGCGCGCGGTCGTTCTTGATGCAGTCGCGCAGGCGCTTCTCGACGTTGCGGTCGTTGCGATCGTCCTCCATGTCGATGAAATCGATGACGATGAGGCCCGCGAGGTCGCGCAGACGCAGCTGCCGGGCGATTTCCTCGGCCGCTTCGAGATTGGTCTTGTGCGCGGTGTCCTCGATCGAGTGCTCGCGCGTCGCCCGTCCGGAATTGACGTCGATCGACACCAGCGCCTCGGTCTGGTTGATGACAATATAGCCGCCGGATTTGAGCGTGACGCTCGGCGTGAACATGGCGTCGAGCTGCGCCTCGATCTGGTAGCGCTGGAAAAGGGGAACCGCCTCCTTGTATGGCTTTACGTTCTTCGCATGGCTGGGCATCAGCATGCGCATGAAGTCCTTCGCGTTGCGATAACCCTCGTCGCCTTCGACCACGATCTCCGAGACGTCCTTGTTGTAAAGGTCGCGGATCGCGCGCTTGATGAGATCGCCTTCCTCGTAGACGCAGGCCGGCGCGTTCGACTTCAGCGTCAGTTCGCGGATCGTGTCCCACATGCGCAGCAGATATTCGTAGTCGCGTTTGATCTCCGCCTTGGTGCGGTTTTCTCCGGCCGTGCGGATGATGAGTCCCATGCCCTCCGGCAATTCGAGCGACTGGGCCGCCGATTTGAGCCGATTGCGATCCGTGGCGCTGGTGATCTTCCGCGAAATGCCGCCGCCGCGCGGTGTGTTCGGCATAAGGACGCAATAGCGGCCCGCCAGCGACAGATATGTGGTAAGCGCGGCGCCCTTGTTGCCGCGCTCTTCCTTAACCACCTGCACCAGGATGACCTGGCGCCGCTTGATGACTTCCTGAATCTTGTAGTGGCGCTTGCGCGCCCAACGTTGCGTGGGTCTTGGCGCCTGCAATTTGCTCTGTGCGGGCGCTTCCGCCGCCATGGGGTCGCTTTCGCCGTCATGGAGATTTGCGTCTCCATTACCCGAAGTCTCCGGCCCCTCCGATCCGTCCACCGCGCCCGATGCTTCGAATTCGGCAATTGCCGCGGTGTCGGGCTGGTCGTCGAGGTCACCCGCCCCGGACTCGGCCGATGCGCCCGAGCCCGTGTCGCGTGCCTCGTCGGCGGAAAACGCTTCGGCTTGTGCCGTATCATCCTGCACGGACGCGGCCGTTTCCGCCGCGGATTCCTGAGCGGGGACCATCGTGGTTTCGACGGCCTCGATATCGTCGTCGGCGCGACGTCTGGCTTCGGCTTCCTGTTCTGCGAGGAGCGCCATGCGGTCGGCAATGGGAATCTGGTAGTAGTCGGGGTGGATTTCCGCAAAGGCCAGGAATCCCTGGCGGTTGCCGCCATATTCGACGAAGGCCGCCTGCAGCGACGGCTCGACGCGCGTCACCTTCGCGAGATAGATGTTTCCCTTGAGGGGCCGCTTGGACGCGGCTTCGAAATCAAACTCTTCGACCTTTTGTCCGTCGAGAACGACCACGCGGGTTTCTTCCCGGTGGCTGGCGTCGATAATCATGCGCTTTGGCATTCGAATCTCCGGGCGAGCACGTCGCACGCGGGCCACGGCAAGCGCTCGAGGCGTTGGGGTGGCTCAAAGGGGACGTTCGCATAGGGTGGTGGCCCGCGAGCGCACGCCCCGGCAGCTTTGCCATCGGGCGAAACAATCTCGACTGGGCGGTGTCGGTCATCGCAATTCACTTCGCGTTCGTGCGAATGCACGAGGCCTGTGGGATCGCGAGGCGTTCGGCTTCCCGCGCCGGTCAAGGGGCGGCAGGTTCCGGCTCCCGGCAAAGGGGAGCACAAAGGGGTTGCCCGACGCGATCATCGCCACAGGACGAATCCTTTTAGGTGCCGGCCCGTATAACGACAAGGGGTTAATAGAGAATTCACTATATTTTCGAATGGTGGCGTGGGCGCATAAGAGGAAGCGAAGTCGTGATTCGGCCGCGTCGGGGCAGGTATTCGGTCATGGTTGGGAGGTTGGGGCAGGTCGCGGGTCTGCTGTTGCTGGCGGTGGTCGCGGTTTCGGGAATTTCAGCGCCTGCAGCCGCAATCCGCACGCGCGCGCATCCCGAAGCCGAGGTGAAGAGCGACCCCGATTCGGTGCCGGTGGTGATGAGCGCCCGTTTCGCCGAACAGGCCGATCGAACCAGAATCGTTGTCGAGCTGTCGGATCCCGTCGGAGCGCGCGTGTTTATGCTCGCCAATCCGGATCGCGTCGTCGTCGACATGCCCGAAGTCCTCTGGCGCCTGGGCAGCGCCGATCGTCCGAATGGCAGGGGCGTCGTCAAGAGCTACCGCTATGGACTCTTTCGTCCGGGAAATTCGCGGTTCGTGATTGATTTGCGGTCGCCTGCAAAGGCATCCGATCCGGTCATTCTTCCTCCGCAGGGAGGCAACGGTTTTCGTATCGTCGTCGATCTCCTCCCGACGACCCAGGCCAGATTTGCGGCCATGTCCGGCTGGCCCGCCGATCTGCGGGCCAGGGAAGCGAGCGCGGAACAGCTGGCCATGACATCCCCATCTCTGGCGGCATCCGCGGCCGATGCCGGGAGGCGCGTCGTTGTCCTGGATCCGGGACATGGCGGCATCGACGCCGGCGCATCGGGCGTGGATGGCGTCATCGAAAAGGATCTCGTGCTCGACGAGGCGCTGCGACTGCGCAAAATCCTTCGCAAGCGGGGTTATTCCGTCCATCTCACACGCGACGGCGATGTCTACGTGCCGCTGGCCGAGCGGGTGAACATGGCGCGCGCGCTCCACGCCGATCTGTTCGTTTCGCTGCACGCCGACTCCAATCCCGATCCCGACGTGTACGGCGCATCGATCTACACGCTGTCGGCCGCCGGCTCCGACCGGGAAGCAGCCGCGCTGGCAAGGAAGGAGAACCAATCGGATGTTATTGCGGGCGTCGATTTATCCGGGCAAAACACGCCCGTGGCGTCGATCCTGATCGGACTGGCCCAGCGCGACACGTTGAACAGGTCGGCGCAGTTCGCCCAGTCTGCCGTCCGGCAGCTGGAACACGTCACGGACATATTGCCGCGCGATCCGCATCGCTCGGCAGCCTTTGTCGTATTGAAGGCGCCGGATATTCCGGCGGTGCTGGTCGAACTGGGATATCTGTCGAATCCGCGAGACTGTTCGCAGATGTCGACGTCCGCATGGCGCGACAGGGTCGCCTCCGCCCTGGCCGGCGCAATCGACCGGCAGTTGAGGAATACCGCGGGCGAGGCGGCACAGGAGACGGAGTGACGCGGCGCCTTGTCCGCGCCATAATCGCGCGGCACTAGGCCACGCCCAGACAGGATCGAATGTTTCGCCGCATATTCCTTTCGCTCGGACTTGCGCTTGGCGGAGTTGCGCTCGCTGCGTTGATAGCCGCCGTCGTCTACGTCTATTCGACGACGCGGGATCTCCCGAGCGTCGAGGCGCTGCAGGATTACCAGCCGCCGGTGACCACGCGCGTCTACGCGGGCAACGGTACGCTGCTCGGCGAGTATGCGCGCGAGCGGCGCATTTTCGTGCCGGTCGCTTTCGTTCCCAGGCTGGTCATCAACGCTTTCACCTCGGCCGAGGACAAGAACTTTTTCAGCCATCCCGGCATCGATCCGAGCGGCATCCTGCGCGCCGCCCTCAAGGACGTGTTCAATGTCATCGAGCACAAGCGTCTGGAGGGTGCTTCCACCATTACGCAGCAGGTGGCGAAGAATTTTCTGCTTAACGGTGAAGTGCGCTTCTCGCGCAAGATCAAGGAAGCCGTTCTGGCGGTGCGCATCGACTCCAGCTATTCCAAGTCGAAAATTCTCGAACTCTATCTCAACGAAATTTTCTTGGGCGAGAACTCCTATGGAGTTGCGGCAGCCGCGCTCAACTATTTCGGCAAATCGCTCGACGATCTCGACATAGCAGAAGCGGCATTCCTGGCGGCGCTGCCCAAGGCGCCCAGCAATTACGACCCGCGCTTCAACAAGGCCGCGGCTCTCGATCGTCGCAACTGGGTGATCGGGCAGATGGCCGAGAACGGCTATATCTCCTACGACCAGGCGCGCGCGGCGATCGCCGAGCCGCTCGTCACGCAGATGCGGCCGCTCGGAATTCAGGCGGTCGATGCCGACTACTTCGTCGAGGAAGTCAGGCGCATTCTCTACACAAAGTACGGCGAACGCGCGCTCTATGACGGCGGTCTCCAGGTCCGCTCCACTCTCGATGCGCGGCTCCAGAACTTCGCCGTGAATGCGCTTCGTGCGGGCCTGGTGCGATACGATCGCCGGCATGGCTGGCGCGGTGCGCGCAACAGGATTTCCGTCGACGGAAGCTGGAAGGAATCGCTCGCGGCGATCGGCAACCGCTCCGGCATCGAAACCTGGCGCGTGGCGGTGGTGCTTGGGTACGGGCCCGAACAATCCGTCGAGATCGGTCTCGATGACGGGTCGCGCGCCCGCATACCGTTCAGCGAACTGGCCTGGGCGCGCAAGGCGTTGCATGACGCGCTCGTCGGCGCCGCGCCCGAGAGGCCCCAGGAGGTCGTAAAGATCGGCGACGTGGTTTATGTCGAGCCAGTCGGCAAGGCAGGTGATTTCGGGCTCAGGCAGGTGCCGGAGGTCAACGGGGCCATCGTCGCCATGGACCCGCACACCGGACGCGTGCTCGCGCTCTCAGGCGGGTTCAGTTACGCATCCAGCCAGTTCGATCGCGCGATGCAGGCGAAACGTCAGCCCGGTTCGGCGTTCAAGCCCTTCGTCTATGCGGCGGCTCTCGATCACGGCTTCACGCCGGTCAGCAAGATCGAGGATGCGCCCATTTCTCTGCCGCAAGGTCCGGGACTGCCGATGTGGACGCCCAAGAATTTCGGCAACAAGTTTCTCGGCCTGCAGACATTGCGGCGCGGCATCGAGCTGTCGCGCAATCTGATGACGATCCGCCTCGCCTACGAAGTCGGGATGAAGAACGTGGTGCCCTATCCGATCCGGTTCGGCGTTTACGACGAGCTGACGCCGTGGCTTTCCAACGCCATCGGCGCCGCGGACACCACGCTCGTGCGCCTGACCACCGGCTATGCCGAATTCGTCAATGGCGGCAAGAAAATCAATCCCACGCTGATCGACCGCATCCAGGACCGTAACGGACACGATATCTATCGCCACGATCCGCGTCTTTGCGAAGGGTGCAATGGCGCCTGGCGGAACCAGTCGGAGCCACTGCTGCCGGATGACCGCGAGCAGGTAATCGATCCGAGGACCGCATACCAGATCGTATCGCTGCTCGAAGGCGTGGTGCAGCGCGGCACCGGCGTATCGGTTCGCGCGGTCGGAAAGCCGCTTGCAGGCAAGACCGGCACGACGAACGACTCGAAGGACACCTGGTTCGTCGGCTTCTCGCCCGATCTCGTCTGCGGCGTGTTTGTGGGCTTCGACAATCCCCGCACGCTCGGCCGCGTCGAGCAGGGAGCTACCGCAGCGGCGCCCATTTTCCGCGACTTCATGAAAGGCGCGCTCGCGGACCAGCCGCCCACTCCGTTCCGCGTTCCTCCGGGGATCGATCTGGTAACGGTCGATGCACATTCCGGGGCGTCGGTCAGTGCCGGTTCTCCCGGCGCGATCCAGGAAGCGTTCAAATCGGGCACGGAGCCCGGACTAGCGAGCGCCGATTCGGAGCAGCCCGAGAAAGCGAACGACAACAAGCCCGGCACCACCGTCGACCAGGGAACAGGAGGTCTGTACTAGTGTCCCGATTCCGAAATTCGCATGATCTTGACATCGGGCTCTAGGCGAATTTCGGAATCGAAGGACACTAGCCGCGCGCGGCGTGCGTAAGCCACGCCCGGCCAAACAGCCTATGGAGTCAAGCGAGCGCGAACCGATCAGGGCGGCGTCCCGGACGCAGGATTTCGCGCGATCGCTGCGCTTCCTTTATGCCACGGTTCAGCGCGAGCTTCGATCCAACGAATTCGTGCAGATTTTTGCCTGCGCCTTCATCGGTTCCGGCGTCGGCATCGCGGTAGCGCTGCTGCGTGCGCTCGTGCAGTTTCTGCACGAGTCCGATTTCGCGATCATGGGCGGACAACTCCTGTCGGCAGGATTCGGCACCGACCGCGCGCGCATTCTTGTCGTGCCCGCTCTCGGCGGGCTCGTTCTGGGATTACTCGCTCTCGCCGCCCGCCGCTTTGGATCCAGGGACATTGTCGATCCGATCGAAGCCAACGCGCTTTATGGCGGGCGCATGTCGCTCGTCGACAGCATAAGGCTCACCGCTTCGACCGTGGTCTCGAACGCCGCGGGGGCCTCTCTCGGCATGGAGGCCGGCTACACGCAATTCGGCTCCGGCCTGTTCTCGAGCATCGCCAGCTATTTCCGGCTCCGTCGCGCGGATCACCGGGTATTCGTGACCGCCGGATCGGCAGCCGCCATCGCAGCTGCCTTCAATGCGCCGCTTGCGGGAGCGTTTTATGGCTACGAACTCATTCTCGGCAGCTACATGCCGAATGCCCTGGCGCCCGTCGCCGTCGCAGCCGTTTGCGGGGCATTATCCCAGCGCCTGATCGGCGACGGGCAGCCTCTCTTTTCCGTTCCCGGCGGCGTTCCGCTCGATGTCCACTCCTATGTGCTGTTTGGCGTTATGGGCGTGTTCGCCGCGGGCGTCGCGATCGTAGCCATGATGGGCGTGACCTGGACGGAGCGCAGCCTCAAGCATTTATCGATACCGGATTGGCTGCGTCCCTGCGTCGGCGGAATTCTGCTTTCTGCGATCGCCGCTTTCTATCCTCAGGTGCTTGGAAGCGGCCATGGCGCAATCCAATACTATCTCCATGCGACATTGCCGCTCCTGCCGATGGTGCTTCTTCTCGTCGCCAAGATTCTTGCTTCGGCGGTTTCGGTGGGCTCGGGATTTCGCGGCGGCCTGTTCAGCTCGTCGCTGTTTCTGGGATGCCTGTTCGGAGGTGTCTTCGCCAAATGCGTGACATGGCTCGACCCGCACTTCGCCGTTCAGTACATGGCGTTTCTTCTCGTCGGTATGGGGTCGGTCGCCGCAGCCATCATCGGCGCGCCTCTGACGATGGTGCTTCTGGTCCTGGAATCGACGGGAGATTTTCCGGTCACCGCGGGCGTGCTGGTGAGCGTCATCGCCTCAGCAACGATCGTGCGCCTGATGTTCGGCTATTCCTTCTCGACCTGGCGATTTCACGTGCGCGGGCTCGGACTGCGTGGCGCCCATGACGTGGGCTGGATCGCCGAGCTCACGGTGTCCCGGCTGATGCGCTCAGATCCGAAGACGGCGCCGACATCGATGGGCCTGAAATCCTTGCGCGAACTCTACCCGCTCGGCACCACCAAACGCGTGTTCGCCGTCGCGCCGGACGGTCACTATGCGGGCTGGGTCGATATGGCGTTCGTTCACGATCCCCAGCTCGATGAAGCGGTGGAGGCAGGTGTCGTCGCCGATGTTGTGGGTGGGCTCGAAGAATATCTTCTTCCCGGTCAGAACGTGCGCACCGCGTTGACGCGCTTCGACGAGGCGCAGTCCGAAACGCTTCCGGTGTTGGCAGCGCCCTCCGATCCGCGCGTCGTCGGCTACGTTACGGAGGCCTACGCATTGCGGCGCTATGCGCAGGAACTCGAGCGCCGCCGCAGCGCGGAACTGGGCGAGCAGGACCTGTTCGCCCTCGGCCAGCGCCCACCCGCCTGATTCGGGCTTTGCGTTATCGCGATTGTGGAAACCGCGCCTTCGGACTAGGTTTGGACCGGCGCTCTCAACGAGGGGAACATCCATGTTGAACGCAACTTCACGTCGCATCTTGCAGATCACGTCAATCTGCGCGCTGTCCGTCATCGGAGCTTCGGTGGCCGTCGCTTCGCAGACGCCGCCTCAGATCGATCTCTCCCGCCCGCATCCTCAGCCGCCGTACCCCGACTCCGCCCAGGCTTACGGGGAACAGGGCACCGTGCTCGTGGATGTTTATGTCTATACGAATGGCCGGGCGGGCAAGGTCAGGGTCTCGAAATCGAGCGGATTCGACGATCTCGACACTGCGGCGGTCGAGGGTGTGCTGGGCTGGCGATACGTGCCGGCCACGCGCGATGGCGATACTTTTTCCGACTGGACCACGGTGAAGGTCGTGTTTCAGCTTCCGCAACCGCCGGTGCCCGCACCGTCCAACTGAGTTCGGACGAGCCTTTACAACGGTCTGGCTCCCGGCCATATCGACCGTTCCCGGAAGGATTCGCCATGCGTCCAGAAATCGACCGCAGTGTCCACGAGATCAGGCAGGCCATCGCCCTGCTGAGGAGGCATCTTTGACTGGGATCGTGCGCTCCGCCGGCTCGACGAGCTGAACGCCAAGGCCGAAGACCCCTCCATCTGGAACAATCCGCAAGACGCGCAGGCCTTGATGCGCGAGCGGCAGGGACTGGAAACGTCAATCTCAGGCGTGCGGAGTCTCGAGTCGGAGCTGGCGGATTCGCTCGGACTGCTGGAGCTCGCCGAAGCCGAAAACGACGCCGCCATCGTGCGCGAGTCCGAGCAGACGATCTTTGCGCTCGTCTCGCGCGCCGAGGAGATGCGTCTCGCCTCGATGCTGTCGGGAGAGGCGGACGCCAACGACACCTATCTCGACATTCACGCGGGCGCCGGCGGCACCGAGAGCCAGGATTGGGCCGAGATGCTCGAGCGCATGTACACGCGCTGGGCCGAGCGCAAGGGTTTCAAGGTGCAATATCTGGAGGAGAGCGCGGGCGAGGGCGCCGGCATCAAATCGGCGACCCTGCTGATCAAGGGCGAAAACGCCTATGGCTGGTTGAAGACGGAAGCGGGCGTGCACCGGCTGGTGCGCATCTCGCCTTTCGACGCCAATGCGCGCCGGCACACGAGTTTCGCCAGCGTCACCGTGTTTCCCGTCGTCGACCAGACCATCGAGATCGACATTGCCGAGAAGGACATTCGCATCGACACCTATCGCTCGTCTGGGGCGGGCGGCCAGCACGTGAACAAGACCGAGAGTGCCGTGCGCTTCACGCATCTGCCCACCGGCATCGTCGTGAGCTGCCAGACGGAGCGCTCGCAGCACCAGAACCGCGCCGTCTGCTGGGACATGCTGCGTTCGCGGCTGTACGAGATCGAGCTGGAAAGGAAGCAGGCCGAGACCGCGGCGCATATCGGCGTGAAGACCGATATCGGCTGGGGTCATCAGATTCGTTCCTACGTCCTTCAACCCTACCAGCTGGTGAAGGATCTGCGCACGGGCGTCGAGAGCCGCTTGCCGCAGGATGTCCTCGACGGAAATCTCGATCCCTTCATGGCTGCCGCTCTCGCCCAGGCGATCGGCGGCAAGCCGCAGGAAGAGGTTGCGGATATCGAGTAGAACCGAATTGTGACGTCGCTTCGCTCAATCAGCGACGGCCGAGTAGCGCTGATCCCTTGACGGTTGCGCATCGAGTTCCCTTTTATCCGGCTATCGGCAGAGTGCGACATAGAACGAGGTTCCGCGAACGGATGTCCAGGCATTCACTGCCAATGATTGCCATCGTTCTGTTCGGTTCTTGTCTTTTGTTTGTTGCAGTGCCGTCTGCCAATGCCGCGACTGCGAGTCCTGACGCACAAGCTGCGGCCTCGCAGAATGCCGCATCGCTTTACGATCTCATATGGTCGCCGTTCGGCCGCGTGGAGAGCGGCTGGTCGATCTATGTTCCGCTGGTCGGACACGAGATCGGTTCGACCGCGAAGCCCGATTCCCCCGAGTTCGCCGAGAGTCTGGCGTCGTGGCAGGGCACACACGGGCTCCCCGCCAGCGGCATTCTCGATCCGGCGACATTCCTCCGTATGAAGACGATCTGGCAATCGCGACGGCCCTTTGTTTCCGGCAGCCGCAGTATGTGCCCGGCGCCGCCTGCGCCTTCGTCGCTTTCATTGCTTGCGCCGGACGAAAGCTACGGCGGCAAACAGATCTGGCTTCGCTCCCCGGCGCTCAAGGCCTATCGCGATCTCGTTGCCGCCGCGCGCGCCGCCATTCCCGAACTCGCGGCCGACAATCGCGTGCTGACCGCGTTCTCCGGTTACCGCAGCCCGGAATACGACGCCGCGCGGTGCATGCGCGACGGGAATTGTCAGGGCGTCGTGCGCGCCGCCTGTTCGCCGCATCGCACCGGTCTTGCTCTGGATTTATATCTGGGAGCCGCGCCGGGATACTCGCCGGATTCCTCCGCCGACGCGAACCGCGCTTTCATTTCCCGCACGGCCGCCTATCAGTGGCTGGTGGCGAATGCCGCACGATTCGGCTTTGCCAATTACGCCTTCGAGCCCTGGCATTGGGAATGGACGGGCGCCGCCAATTGAAGCGCGGAAATCGCGTTCTGTTCAGCCGCCGCTTCTGACCGTCGTCGTCGCGGGGTCGTTCGGCCTCATGGGTTGGACCGCAGCGGCCGGTTTCGGTTCGATACTCCTCGGACGCCCCGCATCGTCGCCGAGAGGATTCTCCGAATGCCGGCAATTGCCCTCGAAGAAGGCGCCGGCTTCCATTGCAAGGGCTTCATGCAGAATGTTGCCTTCCACATGGCAGTTGGCGCACAGGAGCACCTTGCGCGCGCGAATGCTACCATCGACGCGGCCGCGCACGGTGACGTCCTCGGCCATGATCTCGCCACGGATGAAGGCCTTTTCGCCAATGACGAGTCCGGCGCTGTGCACATCGCCTTCCACCCGGCCGTCGATCTGGACGTCCCCCTCCGACGTCAGCGTTCCATTGACGGTGAGATCGGCGCTGATGATCGAGGGCGCGGAAGAGCGGACAGGGCGCTTCGCACCTGCCGGCGGCTGCGGCGGCGCGGGCACTACGACGTCGGCGGCTTCGCGATTCTTATTCGAGAACATGCCGGCCCGCCTCGATGAATTTTCCCGGATCCTTGACCGTGTCGGCGACCCACACCTCATAATGGACATGAGGCCCGGTGCTGCGGCCCGTCGAACCGAGCTTACCGATCGGCGAGCCCTGGTTTACCCTCATGCCAGCGCGGACCAACACGGACGAAAGGTGTCCGTAGCGCGTGTGAAATCCGAATCCATGGTCGATCTCGACCATGTTTCCATAGCCGCCGCGTCCGCCGGCAAAAACAACGACTCCCGGCGCGGTGGCTGTGACCGTGGATCCCCACGGTCCGGCGAAATCCATTCCGGTGTGAAGAGCAATGCGGCGGGTGAACGGATCGACCCTGGCACCGAAGCCGCTTGTCATCTCGAACTGGCCGCCATGCACCGGGGTAGTGAGCGGCACGTGGCGCAGCGCCGCGAACAGCGTGTTCAATTCGTCCGTATGCGCGACTGCTCCTTCATAGGCGTTCGTGAACGCCGCATCGCCGATGCCGTCGATGCGGGCAGATTGCACGGAAACGAACGGACCACCCACGCCGCCCTCCGAAGCCTGCCGCTCCAGATTGTTCGCATTCACGCCCACACGTCCGAGAGTCTTTTGCAATTCTCCAATGCGTCCGGAAATTCTCTGATCCACGCCGACGAGCAGGCTGGTTTCCGAAGCATCGAGCCGTGCAACGCGATCGGTCTGCTGCGCGAGCATCTGGAGCGCAGGAGTTGCTTGTACGTGCGCTCGGGGGCGCGGCGGCGGAATCTTCCGGAACAGGATTTCGGCAAAGTGCGATATCGTATCGTCGAGAAGACTGGCTTTGGTCGGCCGAGCCGTTCGCGGTTGTGGCTCGACCGATTGCGGCATGACATTCCACTGCGCCGCGCCGCTTCCGAAGAAGGATCCGCTCGCCTGACCATGCGCGGGAGCGCTCGCGGAGAGGGGCGCGGGCGGAACAGCGGCGGATTCCGTTTCCAGGCTGTCGCTCGCCACGTCGCCATTGGCGTTGTTCGACGGTGCGATATCGAGCGCCTTGATCGCGCCCGCCTTTCCCGAGCCGATACCGGACCCGATGCTGGCCAGCGTCGCGTCGACGACCTGCTTGTGTCCGAGCAGGCCTGCTACGGTCTGCTGTTTGGCCTCGAGCTGATCGACGGCGGATTTGAATCGGTCCTCGGCCGACACCAATGCGTTGTTCAGTTCGTCGTAGGAGAGCTGG
>DASXMF010000095.1:0-13323 GCA_036495845.1 Rhizomicrobium sp. | reverse complement strand
AACCCACCGAAGCTGTCTATCTGTACATTTTTTATGCCTGAGTTCGCGTCCAGCTGGGTTTTGACGATGCGAGACAGTCCGGGGCCTACCAACCCCTTTATGTAGAGGGTACCCGTAAGAACATCGGTTTGCACGGTATAGTGCTTGAAATTCTGTCTCGCTACTTCCATGCGATATCCGAATGGCGCGCTCGTAACTGCAGCCACCGTTACAACCGTGATTACCGCTCCCCAAAGAACCGTTACCACGCGAATAATGCCTTGGCGCCCCGAGCGCGCGCGTTTGGAGTATCCCCACCATGAACGGACTGCGAAAATCCCGCCTACCGACAAGGCTCCAACGATGGCCAGCCGCAGCGCAACAAACGAGTTCGGCGTGTCAACATCGAGGAAGGGAATGCCATATTCAAAGGCGGCAAACGCGGCAGCGGTTATTAAAAACAATAGCCAACGTAGCACGGCCGATATTGAGCGTGCCTGATGGCCGTCGGTGTGGAAGTGCTTTGCCTCGTCTGCCGGCCGACGAGTAGTAGGTATTTCTGTGCTGAAATGTGCCGCAATTGGTTGCCACGTTTTCCAACCGTTTTTCCACACAAGCGCCGTGCGCCCGAAGGAATTGGTCGCGAGGCGCTTCTCGACCATTTGAAGCGTGAGCGGGCCATATGTTTGGCCAGCTTCCGAAACATACCAGTAGTTGGCTGTATCCTCAGACGCGACCAATGACATTGAGACCTACGATACAAGCGAGCCAGAGCAGTACGCCCATTACGTTCAAAACCCACTGTAACGCCGATGAACGCCGATAACTTACGCGTACCGAAAGGGCTTTGTCCCACGATGTTGCGCCGGTCTTCTTTAGACGATGATGCGAGCCAATCAGAGCAAACAAATTCACGAGGGGAAGCCCGAGACCGAGCCCGCCCGCCCACACTCGAAATTCGCGTG
Source organism: Rhizomicrobium sp. (assembly GCA_036495845.1). Taxonomy (GTDB): domain Bacteria; phylum Pseudomonadota; class Alphaproteobacteria; order Micropepsales; family Micropepsaceae; genus Rhizomicrobium. Next base: position 12,379 of record DASXMF010000095.1, on the reverse strand, counting down.
AGAGAGCTTTCCCCATACCAATCGGAGTTCCATCCGGCATTGTCACGCGAACGCCGAAAATCATCTTCCCAAGTGACGACCCGGTGAACCCTATGACGAGCGCGCACGGAAAGATTGCCAAAAACACCGTTCCGAAAATATCGATGAACCGTCCTTCGGGCCGACCTAGTAGCGTAAAAAGACTATTCGCTGCATCTTGGTCGAGAGCTCCGAGCGCGAAACCAAACAGCATCCACGCGAGGCCGCCACCTACTGCCAAATCCACCATGCGGGCAAAATATCTTCGCCAAGGATGAGGTGGCGCGTCATCGAATTTGGAAAGAGGTTGTGCACTTTGACCTTGACGCTCTTGAGCAAGCGTTGCTCGGATGGATGACACTAACGTCTGTGAAGCGCCGCCGGGTCGGGGCGGAGCACCGGGAGGTAGGGGCGTACAACCGGGAACCGGGGGCGGAGCCTGATCCAGCAGCCCGAGACCTCGCTCCAACGGCTGCCAATCTGGCTCGCCTTGTCTCCAAATGGGAGTGGCGCGGTTTAGGCCGCCGCTGTCGAGCAATTCGAGCAGGCGTTCGGTGGGTTCTGGTCCGAACGAACCGCCGTCGCGGAGATAATACCAACCCGCTACAGCTTCCATGCCTTCGCTCTCCCCTCGGGAAGCAGCGACTGTAGCGATGGTCCGTCAGTGTCCAGTTAACAGGGGCTAGCCCCGGGTTCCGTTAGCCCAAACGTTAGCGCGGAGCGCCTCGCAGGAACGAAAGCGAGACAAAACTCCGGCTAAGTCCTTGGAATTATTGGTGAGCCCGGATGGGATCGAACCATCGACCCTCTGATTAAGAGTCAGCCGCTCTACCACTCTGGACCCGTCGCCAACTGTGCGAAAGAAGGGGTGAGGAAAGAATGGGGCCGGAGTAGAAACCAGCAATCAAGCGCAACGACCACCGTTACTCCGCCCGCGACAGATATTCGATCAGTCGCTTTCCCGGCAGGAAGAAATAGCCGCCGCCTCTTGTCGTCACGAAATCGGGAAGGGCCTTGAGGCGCACCGGCCCGTCGCGGCTGGGAATCGTGTAGGCGCAGGTGCCGTTGCTGTTTCCCGCCAGCGGGTCCGCCTCGCAGGAGAGGCCGTGGAAGGACTGGCCGTTCAGCCAGGTCTGCTGGATGAATTCGAACTGGCGCTCGATGTCGCCGTTCAGGCACATGAAGAACAGGCCGGGCTGCTGATCCTTTTCGGGGACATATTGGCGGCCGATGCGGATGATGCGGTGGCGGTTGGTGATGGCGATCTGGTCGGCCGAACCGGGGTCCAGGCTTTCGCGCGGGTTGGCCCGGCGGATATGCGCGCCGAACGGGCAGCGCAGGGCTTCGGGATCTTCGGCGCCGAAGAGAAAATCATTGTCCTGCCGGTAGGTCGGTCGAGGCGGCGGCGGCGGCGGCGCATCTATGGGAGGAGCGGGAACGGCACTCGCGAGATGCGCCGCGTCCGGAGCAAGGCCCTGTGCCGGCGCCGGCTGCGACTTCGGCCGCATCATCAGCGTGGTGCGGCTCTCGTATTGTTGCGAATGGTAGGGATGGCGCACCAGCGACGAGCCGTCCTGCCAGCGGCCGACGAGCTTGGCGCCGATGAATCGCGCATCGACGTAGGAGGGAACGGTCAGCCGGTCCTGCAGGCGGACGGCTTCGCTCTCGCACCAGGTGTGGAAGCCGCGGACGTCCTGTTCGAGTTCGCGAATGACGACGAAGCTGCCATTGGCGCCGAGGTCGCGCGGGCTGTCCACGAGCGCGGTCGAGAAGTTCGCGTTCTTGTCGACGAGCGGCAGATGATTGCCGGGGTCGGCAAGCGCGGGCAGGGCCGGTCCGGGCGGCAGGTTTCCGCGATTGTCGGGATAGCCCAGAATGAACTCGCCCGGCTCGACGAGATGGATGGGATCGGCGCTGCGCAGGCCCTTGTAGGTGCCGCGGATAACCGGCTGCGAGATGCCGTCGGCGAAACCGAACGGCTCGTTCTTGTCGGCGGTGACTTCCTTGAGCGGGATGCGGCGTTCGCACGAAACGCCAGACTTTTCGCTCACATGCGCGAGCAGCGCCTCCCACGCGTCGACATACTCCTGTTCCGTTCCATAAATCATCACGGCCGCGTCGAGCGGTTCCTGCCCCCATTTCCATTTGCCGGGCGCGCTTGCGTCGAGATCGCCCAGAATGCGCGCGCGCGCCGCCATTCCGTCCAGAAACGCGGGCGGAAATGTCTCCAGTCCTTCGCCGGGAAGATCGAGCTTCTTCAGGCCGCTCGCGCTTAGCGCCAGCGCGAACACCGCCGGATCCTGCAGGCGGCGCCCATCATTGTAGGCGATGTCCCGGCCGATCTCCCCGAGCCAGCGCCTGGCCTGCGGCGCATCGTCGGGCAGGCGGCAGAGCACGCAGGTGGCGAAGGGCAGGAAGCCGAGCCCGCCGAATATGATGCTCTGGATTTCGTTGGTTTCCAGTTTCGATTCCGGGCGCGTCGCCGAGCCGAACAGCGACAGCCAGTTGATGGCTTCGTCCTCGGTCATCGCGCCCGAGAGGCCGCGCCGGATTTCGGCATTGGTGCGGATGTTGGCCGTCGTGAGGCCGGGATAGGCGCTGTACCAGAACCGCGTCGGCGCCATGCTGGCGCGCGCAAAGCGCTTGAAGCGCTCGCCGTCGGTGGCGCCGTTCTGGAACAGGTTCTGCGTGCGGGGAAAGCCGATGGTGTTCGACCACACCGCCGTCAGCCCCGCATGGGCGCGGGTGATGAAATCCTCGAGATAGCTTTCCCAGCTGCCGCCGTAATTGGAGAGAAACACCACGTCGCGATTGCCGGGCACCGTCACCCAGCGGGCGAAATGGATGGTGCCGATGTCGCTCAGGAATCCCGGCGCATAGAGCCGCGTCGCAAACTCGCCCACCACCCAGAAAACGAGGCGCGAGGTGAAGGAGCGCAGCAGGCCTGGCTTGCGGCGCGTGATGGAAATCATGTGGTTCTGCAGGAAGCGGTTTTCGCGTTCGACCATCGCTTTCAGCGTGGCGTGGTTGGGCGCGCGTTCGTCCAGCCAGTCGGATTTCTCGGCACTGCGCAGTCGCAGATAGGCAATGCCGGCCAGAACCGCGAACACGAGGAGCGAAACGAGCACGGCCAGCACGAGGGCACAGACTGCTGCGACCAGAACACAGAGAACTCCGCGATTCGTCTGGGCGGCCTTGAGTCCCGCATAAAGCGTCCATGCGAGGACTGGCAGAGCGAACGGCCAGAGATAGAGCCACGTGAATGAAGCGGCCAGGCCGAAAATGAGCGGGAGCAAATCTTGTGGAACAAAGGGCGGCGGCGCGGGAATGGCCGGCCCGAGTTCGCCGCTCAATTGCGGGTCGTCCTTCAGCGCGGCGCGAACCGTGTTCAGCCGGTCGAGCGCGCTCATGCCGCCCGGCTGCTCGCCGAGCAGCGCGGTGCATTTCGCGGCCAGCGTTCCTTCGCGGCGAATGCGGCCGACACTCACGTCCGGCGTGCCCACAAAGGGAATACCCGGATTGCCGAACCAGCCATTGCCGGAAGACACGCGATGCCTGCGCAAAAATTCGAGCGTCGCATCGCCGCGCCAATCACGTGCCAGTTCGAATATGGAGCGAAGATCGGCTTCGATCGCGCCGCATAGCCGGGAAAGCGCGCCGTCTTCGTCACCGTCCGCGGAAAATTCGAGCAGCAGAAACGCGTGCGTTCCGTCCGCGGAGGCGAATGCATGCAGGCTCGCGAAATGCGTGCCAGCGTCGCCGTCGAGACGACCAAGTGCGTCAGCGATCCGCGATTGCGCCGGATTGCCCAGCGCGTCGATGCGCGCGGCGGCTTCGTCAAGCTTTCCGCGGTCGAGCGGTGCGATGATCGTGACGAGGGCGTTGGTCATCATGCGCTCCGGCGAAAAGCAGGATCGATCACGGCAGAACCCGTGTTGCGAATCGATCTGGCGGATCGGATTGTAGCTTCTCGCCTGGCGCGGCGGCGGAGGATGCAGGGAAGGAAGAATCCCACGCGGAGCCGCGGAGACGAAGAAAATATAAAATTGTCATGGCCCGGCGCGGGCGTAACCGCGACCGGGCCACCCAGATAACGCGCGCGTCCGCGCGCGAACGAATCGTCAATGCGGCACCAACTGGGTGGCCCGCTCTTCGGCGGGCCATGACAATAAGAGTGTGAGTGACGCTTCACCTTGGCGCTTGGCGGTTCGCATTTTTTTCGCTCCGCGGCTCTCGCGCGCGGCGCAGCGGGTCGGCGCGCCATTCTTCCTTGGCGGCTTGGCGCCTTGGCGGTTCACATTTTTTTCGCTCCGCGGCTCCGAGTGAAATCTTCGTTTCCCGTATATACCAAATAGGTTGACAATAGGACCGTTATGGTATTTTCTCCTCCCGCGATCTCAGGAGAGGAGAAGAGGATGTCGGGCGAATATGCAGTGGGATACGGCAAGCCGCCGGTCCATAGCCGGTTTCAGAAGGGGCAGTCGGGCAATCCGAGTGGAAAACCTGGGCCGGCCAAGACGAGGCGATACCGCTTCGCGCAGAAGCTCGAAGCCGCCCTGCTGGAGTCGACGGAAACCGTGGCCCACATGCCCTGCACGACCAATCTCGCCGCAGGCGCCAAAGGCATGGCGCTCGACATGGTGCGCGGCAAGACGCCGACGATCCGGCTGATCTTCGACCTTCTCGACGAACTGGACGGAGTGCCTCGACGACGACGTCGCGCGCGGGTGGGCCACCTGGTCGATGAAATGGATGTGGCACCGGACGCGACCGACGCACAAGCGAGTCAGGACCAATCTCAGCGCGTCACGGCCGAAGAACCGCTTCGGATGTGGTGCGAATACGCCCGTGAGCCGGTAGGGAGGAGTGGCTCCGCGAGCGGTTCTGCGCTCTCCCTTGATTTGTCATGGCCCGCGCGTGAAGCCTGTCCTCCGGCCGCGCTTCGCGCGGACCGGGGGGCGGGCCATCCAGATGGAACCCGCTCAATCGATGGAAGCGACACCCAAAGATCTCTCCAAACCGATATGCAGAGTGCTCCCACCTGGGTGGCCCGCTCTTCGGCGGGCCATGACAAGGAAAGGGGAAGTGAATCGCAACCCGACGACGCAGCACATTACCCTGCGCAAGGAATTGCGCAGGCAATTAACTCAGAGGCGCCGGAAACCGAACGCCATCTGCTCGCCGTCGCCGCAATGGCGCCCGACAAGGAAACGTTGCACAGAGACGCGCATGGCCGTGTCGCCAGCCAGCCATTGGAACGGCGTTCCGATTTCACTGCGCAAGGAATTGCGCAGGCAATTAACTCGGAGACTGCCGAAACCGAGCGCCATCTGCTGACGGTCGCGGCAATGAAGCCGGACAAGGACGAGCTGCGCCGCATCGCCTGGGAGAAAGGGCAGGAGCGCAACCGCCGCCTCGATGCCTCGATCAGGGCCAAGCTGGAAAAGGCGATGAGCCGCACCACGCCTCTGACCGAGGAAGAAAAGAAGAAGATCGAGGAAGCGCGCGCCAATGAAGGTCCGGCCAAGCGGGCATTGAGTGCCCGCTTCGAACGCCTCATCGAAGCCAATCGCCTCGAAGCCGAACGCAAGGCGGCGCTGGCCGTGGTTCGACCGGCTCACCCGGTTCGACAGGCTCACCATGAGGGCAAGGAAGAAACCCTCACCCTGAGCTCGTCGAAGGGTGAGCCCAATCCGGAACCGTTACCGGATTTCTCCATCTGGATGCGCGGCCAGCCGGTGCAGATGCCGTGAGGGGGCGATGTGTTGCGGCCCCCTCCGCCCCTTCGGGGCACCTCCCCCACGTCGCTTCGCTCCGCGGGGGAGGAAAAATATGTGCGCGCTTCGCCCTCTTTTTTCCTCCCCCGCTTGCGGGGGAGGTGCCCCGAAGGGGTGGAGGGGGCAATGTTAAAGAAGGGACATGATACTTGATTATGAAAGAACTGCTACGGCATCGCGGCCATCTCGCGGGCCACGGGCTCGCGGCGCAGGAACGCGATGCGGCAGACGAGCCCTTCGGGCGGATAGTCGATCGCGACTTCCCCCTCCACTTCGCGCTGGGCGACGGAGCGGATCATGCGATGGCCGAAGCCGTCCCTGACGGGCGGCACGGGCGGCGGCCCGCCATCTTCCTTCCACAGGAAGACGACGTGCAGACCCTGCGCCCTCGGCGTCGCGGTCCAGGTGAAATCGACGGTGCCGGCCGGCACCGACAGCGCGCCGTATTTCAGCGCGTTGGTGGCAAGCTCGTGAACCGCAAGCGCGAGCGCACCACCGACCTGCTCCGACAATTCGAGCACCGGACCGTCGAAGCGCAGGCGCGGCGGCGTACCGGCGAGAAACGGCTCGAGCGTGGAGGCGACGACGGAGTTCGCTTCCAGGACGTCGGGGCGCCGCTTGAGCACGAGATCGCTCGCGGTGCCGAGCGCGCGCAGCCGCCCGAGGAAACGCTGGAGATAGGCATCGACCGCCGGTTCGCCCGGTCGCGCGGCGGAGAATTTGGCGAGCGCCTCGATCATCGCCATCAGGTTCTTGAGGCGATGCCGCGCCTCGCCGAGCGCCATCTCGCTCCGGTCCGCTTCGCGCTCATGGCGCTCGGCCAGATTTCTCAACCTGCGCTCCTCGCCCCAGGCGTCGCGCAAAAGGTTGCGGATGAGACCGACGAGCGCGATCTGCAAAATGCCGGCGGCCGCGAAGATGGCGAGCAGCGCCAGGGGTGGTTTGGCGACGACTCCAATCAGGACAACGCTCGCAAGAAGGGCCGCCAGGCCAAACTCCCAGCCGGCAAACAGCGTCACCGCCAGGGTTGCGGGATAGTAGAACGCCGCCGCCGCGCCGATGATTCCCCTGAAACGCACGGCCTCCCAGACGATGCTCGCAGAGCCGAAGGCGACCAGCGCGAGCGCGCCGCGCGCGAACAGGGTGAGCCCCGGTTGCGGCACCGCATCGTCCGCGCCGACGAGCGCGGTCAATATGGCGTTGCGCACGCGGCGATAGGCGTCCCCGAATGTCAGCTTGCCCTCCACCCGCCCAGGCGGAACACCCCGCGCGAATGGATGCACAGGACGCGCGCGGGCGCAACTCGCGCTCTGTTAATGTCCGCCGGACCAGAAGATCTGGACGTGGGATCCTTGCGCGATCGGCTGCACGATGACCTGGATTGTGCGCCGCCCCGCTTGCGCGCCAAAGCTCAGCGTGCCCCCATTTTCCTCGCTCGACGTCTCGGAAAAGCGCGACGCCTCGGCGTTCCGGCGATAGAAGGCGATCACGTCGCGAGGCATAGCATTTGTTTCAAATATGATGGTTCCGCCCTGGCCGCCAATCCGGTTGCGCTCGTAGCCCGAGCGGATGTTCGCGCCGGGATAGACGGGCACGTAGGAGGGCGGTTCGAAACCGTGGCCGCCGTTGAAGCTCATGATGCCGACAGGAGGCGGGCCGGAATCGCTGTCGCGCGCGTGGAGACGGTAGCGGCCGCTCGAATCCGCGATCGTCGTGTCGCCGGTTTTCGCGGCGCGCGGCCCGGGCTGCGGTTCCTTTCCGCAAGAAGCGAGCAACGCCGCGCAGGCGATCGCAAGAATGAGAGGAGATTTCATAGTGCGGCGTTGTCGCGTGGATGGAGAGAGTGTGCAAGCTTTGCGACAACCCTCCCCTTGAGGGCACAGACGCCAAGATTGCGCAATCGTTTTAACCTCCCCCTTGCGGGGAGGTCGAAATCGCGCGCCGCCTCGAACACAAAAGTGCGGTTTTCGCAGTCGAGCGCGATTTCGGGTGGGGGTTCGGTGGCGCCGTCGCGACCCCCACCCGAAATTTGCTCGCGCGATCCACTGGGCCGCGCACGCAAGTTGCGTCGAAACGGCGCTCGCAAATTTCGACCTCCCCGCAAGGGGGAGGTGAAGGCGTTCCTGCGCTTCGTGCCGCGAATCCGCTTGACCCGGCAACTGGTTTCATTTGAAACTAATCGCGGGTACGGGCGGGAAGGAGACGGCGTCATGGCGGCATTGTGGGACAATCCCATGGGCACCGACGGATTCGAGTTCGTCGAATACACGGCACCCGATACCGGTGCGCTCCACGCGCTGTTCGAGCGCATGGGCTTCCGCGCGGTGGCGCGCCACCGCTCGAAAGCGGTGACGCTCTACCGCCAGGGCGGCATCAATTTCGTCGTCAACGCGGAGCCCGACAGCCATGGCAGCCGCTTCGCCAGGGCGCACGGGCCATCGGCCTGCGCCATGGCCTTCCGCGTGCACGACGCGGGCAAGGCTTTTGCGCGGGCGCTCGAGCTCGGCGCCAAGCCGTTCCACAACCAGGTCGGCCCGATGGAGCTCAACATCCCGGCCATCGAAGGCATCGGCGGCAGCGTCATCTATCTCGTCGACCGTTACGGCGACCGTTCGATCTACGACGTCGATTTCGTGCCGACCGATTCCGCGAAGGGTTTCGAGCACGCGGGCGCGGGCCTGACCGCGATCGATCATGTGACGCACAATGTGTTCCGCGGCAATCTCGACCGCTGGGCCTCGTTCTACGAGAAGCTCTTCAGCTTCCGCGAGATCCGCTATTTCGACATCGAGGGCAAGCTGACGGGGCTGAAGTCGCGGGCGATGACGAGCCCCTGCGGCACGATCCGCATTCCGATCAACGAATCCTCCGACGACAAATCGCAGATCGAGGAATATCTGCATCTCTACAAGGGCGAGGGCATCCAGCATATCGCGCTTTCGACCGACGACATCTACCGTTCGGTCGAAACCCTGCGCGCGGGGGGCGTCGATTTCCAGCAAACACCCGACACCTATTACGAGCGCGTCGACAACCGCGTCAAAGGCCATGGCGAGGACGTCGAGCGCCTGAAGCGCGAACGCATCCTGATGGACGGCGCGCCGACCGAGGACCAGGGCCTGCTCTTGCAGATCTTCACCCAGAACGCGATCGGGCCGATCTTCTTCGAGATCATCCAGCGCAAGGGCAACGAGGGCTTCGGCGAGGGGAATTTCAAGGCGCTGTTCGAATCCATCGAGGCCGACCAAATCCGCAGAGGAGTCTTGCAGGCATGAGTTCCAGAAACTGGATCGAGTTTCCCCGCGTCGAAGGCATCGCTTCGCGGCAGGCGCATGCGGACCTTCCCGCGGGTACCTTCGAGCGCGAGATGGGACGCGAAGGCTTCTTCGGGCCGGCCACGCATTTCTATCATCGCCATGCGCCGACCGGCTGGACCTCGATCACCGGCCAGCTGCGCCCGCGCGCCTTCGATGCGGTGCAGGCGGCGGAAGTCTCCAACGGGCCGTTCCGCGCCGCCATCGTCATCGGCAATACGCATTGCATGGTGATGATGTGGAACTGCCCGATGGCGATGCCGCACCTGGTGCGCAACTCCGACGGCGACGTGCTGCTTTTCATCCACGAAGGCGCGGGCGAACTCTTTTGCGATTTCGGCCATCTTTCCTATCGCGACGGCGACTACATCCTGTTGCCGCGCGGCACGATGTGGCGCCTCGAACCGAGCCTGGAGACGATCATGCTGCTCATCGAAGCGACCGACGGCGCGTTCAAGCTGTCGGAGCGCGGCCTGCTCGGCCCGCACGCCATCTTCGATCCGGCGGCGCTCGAAACGCCGAAGCTCGACGAAGCCTTTGCGGCGCAGGTCGACGGCGAATGGAACGTCTTCGTCAAGCGCCGCAACCAGGTGAGCACGATCGTCTACCCGTTCAATCCGCTCGACGCCGCGGGCTGGAAGGGCAACCTGGCTCCGGTCAAGCTGAACTGGCGCGACATCCGCCCGGTGATGAGCCATCGTTATCATGTCCCCCCATCCGTGCACTCGACCTTTGTCGCCGACCGCTTCGTGGTCTGCACCTTCGTGCCGAGACCGATCGAGAGCGATCCGGGCGCGCTGAAGGTGCCGTTCTTCCATTCCAATGACGATTACGACGAGGCGATCTTCTATCACCGGGGCGAGTTCTTCAGCCGCGACAACATCCATCCGGGAATGATGACCGTGCATCCCAGCGGCATCACCCACGGCCCCCATCCCAAGGCGTTCCAGGCAGGGCAGGCCGCGGCGCGCAAGGAGACCGACGAAGTTGCGGTGATGATCGATTCCCGCGATCCCTTCGAGATCGGACCTAAGGCGCAGGCGTTCGAGGACCACGCCTATGCCGACAGCTGGATGGAAACACCGCCGGCCGAAGAAAACGCGTCCCCGGAATGAAGCTGGCCTCGCTCCGCCACGGCCGCGACGGATTGCTGGTCGTCGTCGACCGCGATCTGTCGCGCTGCGTGGCGGTGCCGCACATCGCGTCGACGCTGCAGGAGGCGATGGACGACTGGCATCATGCGGCGCCGAGACTGATGCGCGTCTACGATCTCCTGAACGAAGACGCGGCGGAGGGCGCGAGGCCTTTCGATTCCGCGGAATGCGCGCCGCCTCTGCCGCGCGCCTATCAGTGGGCCGACGGCTCGGCCTACGTCACGCATGTGGAGCTGGTGCGAAAGGCGCGCGGCGCCGAGATGCCGCTGTCGTTCTGGACCGATCCGCTGATGTACCAGGGCGGCTCGGACGGCTTCATCGGCCCGCGCGATCCGATCGTCGCCGCCGACGAATCCTTCGGCATCGATTTCGAGGCAGAGGTCGCGGCGATCACCGACGACGTGGCGATGGCGACGCCGCCCGGCGCGGCTCTCGCTCACGTCAAGCTCTTGATGCTGGTCAACGATGTGTCGTTGCGGAATCTGATCCCGGCGGAGCTCGCCAAAGGCTTCGGCTTCTTCCAGTCCAAGCCCGCAAGCGCGTTCTCTCCCGTCGCCGCCACGCCGGACGAACTGGGCGAGGCGTGGTCCGGGGGTAAGGTGCATCTGCCGCTCACGGTGCAGCTGAACGGCGAACCGTTCGGCGCGCCCAACGCGGGCGAGGACATGACATTCACCTTTGCCGATTTGATCGCCCATGCCGCGAAGACGCGCACGCTCGGCGCAGGCTCGATTGTCGGTTCGGGCACGGTTTCCAATCGCGATCCCTCGCGCGGCTCCTGCTGCATCGCGGAGAAGCGCACGCGCGAGCAGCTCGAAACGGGGAAGGCTGAGACGCCGTTCCTTCATTTCGGCGACCGCGTGCGGATCGAGATGCTGGACGCGCGGGGGTCCTCGATCTTTGGAGCCATCGATCATCATGTCGTCCGCGCCTGACTTCGTTCTCTACGGCTATTTCCGTTCCTCCGCGGCGTTCCGCGTGCGCATCGCGTTCAACCTGAAGGGCATCGTGCCCGAGTTGCGGTTCGTGCATCTCCTGAAGGGCGGCGGCGAGCAGCACAGGGCGGAGTACGGTGCCGTCAATCCGCAGGAACTGATCCCCACACTCGTGCATGATGGTCATGCAATCTGCCAGTCGCTCGCCATCATCGAATATCTCGACGAGATCGTGCCCGAGCCGCCGCTGCTGCCCGGCGATGCCGCGGGCCGCGCCCGCGTGCGCCAGATTGCCCAGTCGATCGCCTGCGACATCCATCCGCTCAACAATCTGCGCGTGAATTTCTGGCTGCGCGACCATCTCCATGCAAGCGAGGAGCTACGCCTTGAATGGCAGCAGCACTGGATGTCGCTGGGCTTCGCCGCGCTCGAGAAACTGCTCGCGCATTCACCGCAGACGGGCACGCTCTGTCATGGTGACGCGCCTTCGCTCGCCGATATCTGCCTGATCCCGCAACTCGCCAATGCGCGGCGCGTGCACCTCGATCTGTCACCCTATCCAGCACTTCTGCGCATCGAAGAGCATGCGCTGGCGCTTCGCGCCTTCGATGCCGCTCTGCCGAAGAACCAGCCTGATGCGGAATGAACCACGCTCCGCGTGGAACGGCGCGCGGCCCACGCTCGATCTCGACCGCTTCGTGCCCTACCGGTTGTCGGTGCTCACCAACCGGGTGAGCAACGCGATCGCGCGCCATTACGCCGAGCGTTTCGATCTCACCCCGCCTGAATGGCGCGTGATGGCGGTGCTCGGCCAGGCGGCGGGACTGTCGGCCCGCGAAGTGGCGAGCCGTACGGAGATGGACAAGGTTCAGGTCAGCCGGGCGGTCGCGGGCCGCGCGCGCCGCCGGCGGGTGCGGAAGGAAACCGACCATGACGACGGCCGCATCACACGGCTCGCGCTGACGGCGCGCGGGCGCGCCATCTATGACGAGATCGTGCCGCTCGTGCTTGCGCTCGAGGAACAGTTTCTCGCCGCACTCGCTCCGCGCGAGCGCGCGGCCCTCGATGCTCTGATGTTGAAACTCGCAAGACGTGCGGAATCGCTTGTTGTCTTACCCCTCACCCACGTCGAGGCGGTCGAACGTCCTCGTTTCGGTCCCCTCTCCCACAAGGGGAGAGGG
>DASXMF010000094.1:0-14708 GCA_036495845.1 Rhizomicrobium sp. | reverse complement strand
GGTTCGAATCCTGTCGGGCGCGCCACCGGGTTGCTTGTACGGACCGGGAATTTGTCGCCGAGATTCACGGAAATGTCGCTGCGATTTCGAGTTCGCCGACGATGGCAGCGTTCAGAGCATCCAATTCGGCAGCTGGTATCCAATATTCCGTGTGGGCTCGCCCACCAACTTCCCGAACTTCATATCGGTCCAAGAACAATTTTTGGACTCGGAAGGTAATTACAAATCCCTCGCCAGAGGCGGGGACATTCCAGTCGCGCGCGATCTTGATTGCATATTCTTTAGAAAGAACCGGGTAGAAGAATGGTTGCTCTGGCAGACGCGGGGGGAAAGCGCGCATCCGAAGCTCCCTGATCAACTCGAGTTCGTCCGGTCCAACCGGACGCCAAAGTTGAACAACTTCAAATTCCATCTGGACACCTCAGCCCTTGCCCGCAGCGCAAGTCAATCAAGGCCCAGAGTACGACATCGTTCAATAGTGGCAAGTTCCTCGTCGTAGTCGCGAAACGTAAATCGCCCGGAGGCGCAGAGCCTCCGGGCGACAGACATGAATGCGAATCGATTATTTCTGGAAGAGGTCCGCCATCGGATAGGAGCCCGCGTCGCACGCGTGGTTCAGGCACGGCAGCCCAAATGCGGCCTCGAGCGTGTTCGTCAGGTTGAAGTGGTTATAGAAGTTATTGCTGGTCACACGATGCCTGGAATAATTCGTGTCGACAATCAGCGCTACCTGATTGGTGGTCGGACTGACGCTGTAGTCATCCTCATCCCATACGATGATGATGGCGTTGTGGCCCTTGTGCCAGACGGGCGAAGCCTTGATCGCCGTCACCAGCCTCTGCACGGTCTGGTCGCCCTGGAGGATCAGGCCGGGATTGAGCCCGTTCTGGGTGCCGTTGTCGTTCGGATCGAAGGCGCAGAACGGCCCGGCATTGCCGCGTCCGTGCTGGTCGTTGCACTGATTGGGCGCGATGAACGAGAAGGCCGGCGCCTGGTTGGTGGCCAGATCGTGGTACAGCGTATCGAAGGGAACCGCATTCGCCAGGCTGTTGTTCGGGTTCCCGCCATTTTGCACGCTGGCGAAATACGCGAACGGATTGTGCTTCACGGCGTAGAGCTGCACTTCTGCACTGTTCGTCTCGCCCTGCTGCTGCTCGTTCGCATCGAAGACGGTGAGGTTCGAGAACTGGCCGTCGCCATAGTTGACGCCGAACACGGGCCCGGGCGGCAGGCTCTCCTGATAGGATTTCCAGCTTTTGCTGGCGCCCACAAGCTGGTCGCCGATCATCGCGCCCGTCGTGGCGGCCGCATTATAGCTCTCGACGCCGTCGATGTTTATCACCGGTCCGGGAGGACAGCCATTGACTTCGTTGCTGCAGTCCAGTGCAGGCGTCGGCTGATCCATGCCGGCGCCGGCGATCGGGCAGATCGGATTTGGATCCGCCTCGTTGTTGTTGACGCCGCTGACGATGTTCGGCTGGCAGGATGCATTGCCCCAATCCGGAGCATTGTCGTCGGTGATGCCGAAATTGGAACCGCCCACGACTTCGAGATAGTTGGTCAGGCTCGGGTGCGCCACGGCAAAGTAGTTGGCCGCGAGATTGGCGGTCTGCGCTTCCTGGTTGGTGAACGGCGCATACGGGTTGTTGATGATCTGCACATAGCCGTGGTTTTCCATCATGATCAGGAAAACATGATCGAGCCGCGGCATGGCGAGCGGATGCCGGGCTGCCGTCGCCGGCGTGGCGCCGGAAAGCGCGGCAGCAGTGAACGCGACGCTGGCGAGCAACGCCAGCGCAGTCTTGTGCGATCGCATTGTGGTATTTCCCCTGCTTGAAGGTGGCGGTGGAGCGGGCGATCGGACTAACTGTCGCCCGCCAGCGTTGTACACGCCGCTTTGTTGCAGCTTGGGGTCAGTCTTGTGACAGACGCGTGATGATTGCGCGACGAGTCGGCGACACCGCGTTCGCGCGTCGTTTTACACGGCGGACTTTCGCATCACCTGGGAATAGGCGCTGTTGATGCGGGTCATGTTCTGCGTGGCGAGTTCCTCGTAGTCCGCGCCGAGTCCCAGGCCCCGGATGCGGTCGGGATGATTGGCCGCACAGAGCTGGTGGTAGGCCTTCTTCACCTCTTCGGGCGAGGCGTCTTCGCGGACGCCCAGAATCAGATAGGGATCGTTTCCCCGATAGGCTGCGGCTTCCGCCGCCGGGAGGAAGACCTGCTTGATCGCTCTTTTTGCCAGAGCCACGAAGCTGCCGTCGCGGCCCTCGACGGGCATGAATTCGCGTTGATCGTTGAGCACATCCGTCAGACGCCCCTGAACCGGCACGCAAATCTTGCCCACAAGGCTCGTTCCGTCGATGAGCGAAATCTCTACGAGAATCCCCTTGGTCGAGATTGCGCGCGTACTGCCCTTCATGGACGCGGTCCGAAGCCCCAATTGCCCGGGCGCGAGCCTAGCTTGCAGCGGTTAATCATTCATCTCCGTGGTGATGGGGTTTGCGCCGGGGTTGCGGAAGGCAGAGGCCGGACCTAGCGTAAATTCCGGGTCGAAGAATTTGGGGAGGCTGAGGTGAGAATTTTTGCGTTAATTGCGGCGGCGGGCGCGGTGTGCCTGTTCGGCTTTCACGGCCCCGCCGCTCGGGCCGGCGAGCTGGGGACGGTGGCGAAGGAATCCGCCTATTGCATCAAGAAGGGCGGCACGGTGCAGGAGCGCGAGCCCTATTACGGCACCAATGGCGGTTCGCCCCTCAGGCTCGCCGGGCGCCGAAATTTCTGCGAGTTCACTTCATCGAAAGACGGTTCGCAGATCAGCGTGCTGCTCGAAACGCTATGGACGAAAAAGCCGTCGCTCGCCGCTCTCGCTTACTACGCGCAGGTTGCCTACAACGGAATCTGCAACGGCAGCCCGGGTTCGTGCTACTGCTCGCAGCTGGGCGGCACCGATCTCTTCGGTGGCGTGAACGGCGCCGGCGGCGGCTGGGTGCTGACGACGGACAATAACGATGTCCTCGACGCCTGCATCTTTCCCGACATGTCGACGATCGACAGTTACGGGCTCTTCTATCATTCGGCGGGCATCATTCGCGGAAAGGACCTGTCGAAGGTCTTGCGGTTCCAAAATCCGTATTCGTGACGTCGAGATTTCGGCGACAAAAAATCATGGGCGGGTTTCCCCGCCCATGATGCACCCGATAACGAACTCACGCGGAAAGGATTCCTTCGCGTGTCAGCTCAAGGTTACGGCAACTCCCGCCGAAGCGATGCCGTTCACGACAACCTGTAATGAGCTTGCGCCTGTCTCGCAGGTTGACGGCAGATCGAACTTCGCCTTCGTCTTGCCCGTTGTCCAGACTCCCATCGTCGAGAAGCTGTAACTGCGGGCGTAGCAGATGTCCCCCGTTGCATTGTTGGTGACGCGCACAATGGGGAAGTTCGATGGGGCCTGCCCATCGTCGCCGTAGTAGCCACCGAGGTCGAAGCCGTTGAAGTTCGTCCCCGAGATGGCATTGCCGGTGCTTCCGACCGAGAGCGATGTCGACACGCTCTTGATCTTGGGCAGCCAAGCCGCCTTTGCCGAGCCGCGCGGTGTGTAGACCGCGACCTCGTTGGGCGACACCTGGCTGTCGTCCCACAGGACCTGGCCTGTCGGAAGAACAAGCAGATTGCCCTCGAAGGAAGAGGTGTTGGGCGCCTCCGTCGGATCGCTCACCTGGGTGATCTTCCCCAGGCCCGTTTTCTTGCTGATGCTGAACTCGAAGAAATGCGAGGGCGAATTGAACACGCCGGGGCTCGCTTCGACGAGCACGTTTCCATCGGGAAGCACTGCGGCGGGGCCGTCCGCAACATCGTAGCCGTTGAGCGGGAAGTTGACGGTAGTGCTCCAGGTGCCGGCCGAACTGTTGTAGATGGCATTGCACTTCCCGTTATCGCCGAACACGATCACGTTTCCATCCGGCCGCAGTGCTGCTGGCCCGAGTTCGAAGTGGGAGGGGTCGCTCAGATAACAGGATGTCACGCCCGCGTTGGTCCACGTGTTCGTGGTCGGGTTGTAGAGGTCATAGTCATCGGAGGTGGTGGTGTGATTCCACACATCGACCATGAGCACGTCGCCGCCCGGCAGCGAAGTCAGCCCTTGTTCGTCGTTGCAGGGATTGCCGCCGCAGGCTTCTGCGTTCACGGTCGACCACGTCACCGTGTTGCCACTGATCGCGGCAAGTCCAAACTGGCCAGGCGAGTCGCAACAATTGGCGAGCATGTAGGTGCCATTCGGCAGAACGATGCTCTCGGCGTCGCCGATGGTGGACCAGCCGCTGGGCGGATTCACCGTTGACCATTTGTCGGCTACCGGGTCATAGAGCGCACCCTTGTTGGTCCAATCGCCGCCATTACAGGGAGTATTGTATTCGCCGCCGTTTATGATCATGCGACCATCGGTCAGCACCTGTTGGGCGTAGAAAAGGGGCGAATAGCCGCTTGGCATCGTCGCGGTCTTCTTCCAGGTGCCGTTTACGTAACTGCCCTTCTTGTCCGGCGTGAGCCTGAACCACTGTCCGGGGTTGGTGCAGAGATCGTCCACTACGACCGTTCCGTCGGTCAGCAGCATCGGTCCCCACGGCCCGGCCGTGAAGGGCAGGCTTGCCTTAAGGTCCGTCCATGTGCCGGATCCGGCGTTACTCGGCGCCACGTAGGGAGGCAGATAGGCTCCCACATGATGAACCGGCCTGTTCGAATCGACGCGGACGGCCCCGCCGTGCTTGTAAGGATAAAAGATCGGATGCGCAGAGGCGCTGGTGGCGAGCGAAGCGATGCCGGCGAGCGCCAGAATCGAAACGCCCGTAGAGAGATAACAACTTATTTTCATGGGTTGTCCCCCTTGAGGAACGTGCACCGTTCATTCGGCCACGATCAGGTTTGGCGGACGCTACGTCGAACGACGGCCGCGTGCAACCGCGTACTGCCTGGAACGGAATGGGATGCTCACCGGGCTTTGGTGAAGGCGAAGGCGTAAACTGTGCCGTCGGCTGCTACATAAAGGCGACTTTCCGCCGCCATGATCGTCGCAAAATGATGCAATCCGCTCATGTTGGTTCCCGCGCCCGAGAATATCGTCTGTCCGTTCAGCGCATTGAACCCGTGCAGCTCGCCGTCACCCTCCGCTCCCGCGACCCAGACGATCGCATTGGCCGTGCCATCGGTGGTTGTCACGATCGGGGCGCCGCGGCCATTGAACGGTGCGCACCAGGCGACAGTGATCGGCGAGCCGCCGCTCGCAGCCACATCGAGCATGGTGAGATTGGAGCCGGAACAGCCGCCGCCGCCCGAACTCGAGAATCCGGCCATCGTCGCGGAGCTGGTCTGGTATACCGCTGGCGACGTGATGATCGAACCGTTCGAAACGGGCGCGATGGCGAGAGAACCGCCCACGCCGCCGAGACTGGTGCGATCGGCCAGATAGGCATTGCCGTCCTTGCCGAAGGCGATCACCCGTTTGGCGGGCGGCGAACCCGGAACCGCGATATCGATGGGCAGGGCTTCCGTGCCGCCAAGATCGAGGTCTTCGTTGTCTAGCGTCTTCCAGTTCGATGGCGTGAAATAGTCCTTGGTTTTCAGAGAGTGGCGCAGCCCTGGGCGGAGACGGATGATCGCTTCGCCGTCGCTCCATTGAGTCGCGCCGAACGTGTTGCCGGTCGTCACATAAAGCGAGTCGCCATCACCGGCGATGCCCCCTTGCGCCCAGATGCCGCCGCCATTGGCGCGCGTGGCCCAGTTGCCGACAATTTTTTGTGACGACGGGTCTAACTGCACGACCGTCCCGTTGTACGAGCCGCAGTCGCCCCAGTTGCCACCGTAATTGACATAGAGATCGCCGCCGAACAGCAGAAGAGCGCTGCGTTCGCCCTGGGTGGACGAGGAAAAGGTCACGCCCTTTCCGGCCAGCGCCTTGCCGATATCCAGCGGCCAATTCGCGGCGACGGATCCGTCGGCCAGAGAAAGCGCATAGACAAGGTGCGTGGGCTGCGATTTTTTCAGCGTCAACGCGTCGAGATAAAGCACGCCCGCCGCGGGATCGATTGCCGGCGTCCCGGTGATGCCGTCCGGATCGATATTGCCGCAGGGAAGGTCGGAGAGCGGTACCGGTTGTCCCAGACTCGTTTTCCAGATTACAGCGCCCGTTGCCGAGTCGAGTGCATAGACGACATTGGACTCGGTGGCGACGATGACCTCGCCCCTTTTGGCGCCATTCGGGTGCCAGAACAGGGGCTGCGCATAGATGTGTCCATCGAGCTTCGCCTTGAAATGCGTGTCGGGATGCATTGTCTGGGCGGCGGAAAGCGTCAGCCCCTTGACCGTGTAGGCGCCATGTCGCGTCAGCGAATTGTGATAGGTCGTGACGTTCTCGGCCACACAGAGCGCCGGAAACGCCGCCAAAAGAATCGCCAACACCGCCACGCGCGATTTCATCCATCCTCCTCCCTTGACTGCGCCGATATTAGCACCAGTCCTGCCATGCAGCGAAGTGTGCGCCGACTTGCGGTTCCCGCGAATTTTATCCGGGGGTTGGCGGGTTGTCTTTTTGACTACGCCAATCTTACTCCGCGGGGATTGCCGCCGCGGTGCCTCCGGCGCCGCAACGCGCGAGCAGGCCGCGCAGATCGCGGATGGCGGGAAATATCTCATTGTTCCAGTCGGCGCCCTGCGCATCGTGCGCGGCCTGCTCCTCTTCCACGATGTCCTTGTCTTCGCGGAAGATATTTTCAGTGAACCAGGAGATGAACGGCCAGGCCAGGTAAAGTAGCGGTGCAAAACGTGGCTTCTTCACCGAAAGGTGGCCGAACGTGCGGTTGGTCTTCTGCTCCTTGTCGAGGGGGGTGTAGCCCAGCCACACATCGAGTACCGGATCCCCTGCATCGACCCAGAACTTCAGGCGCTGATAGGGATAGTTCGTGCGGATCGTCATCAAATCGCGCCGATCGTTCCACGAATTGTTTTCGAGCACATTGAGAATCGCCGATTCGCCGATAGACGCGCGGCCGGAGGTGCGGCTGAACGTGTAATCGACCTCGCACCAGTCCTCGCCCAAGCGCCGGCCCAGACATCGCGCGCGAATCATTCCCATCTGACGCCGATGCAGGAACTGATGATTCATGTCGAACAAATTCTCGTGCATGAAAGTGTAGTGGCACGCGACCTGGCGGTTAAGTCGCCGCGTCAGATACCGCGCGTCGTTCCTCGCGCCGATGCGCGCGGGTTTGCGCGGCTCGGCGACCTTCGGGTTGCCGGGAAACAGGAACACGAGCCCGTCCACCTCATGGGCGGGATAACTTCTGACGCCGTTAGGCAGAGCATCGCTGCCGAGATACGGGACGTCGATGCATTTGCCGGCGCAATTGTACGCCCAGCCATGATAACCGCATTTCAGCGTGTCGCCCTCGACCTTGCCGAGGTGCAACGGCACCTGGCGATGAGCGCAGCGATCCTCGAGAGCGAAAATATTCCCGCTCGCACCGCGATAGAGCACAACGGGTTCGCCGCTGAAGCGTACGCCCAGCGTCCTGCCCTTCTTGATGTCGTGCGACCAGGCTACCGGGTACCAGAAGTCGGGGTGCGTATCGACCCGGCGCAAATCGACACGTGCCCCGCAGGAATCGGGTGTTTGCATCTGAAGGTGAACGCTCCCAGCCGAATTTCCACACAGTCTAGTGGCTGCGCCAGCCAATACCAGACGATGAAGGTTGTCCGCGCCGGAAAAATCTCAGCGCCGGCTGATGGCGCCAAGCTTGAGATCGCCGATGGTCAGCCGTCCAACGCGAAGCTCCCGGGCATCGGCGCTGCCCAGGGCGATGCTGCCGATCACCAGCCTGCCGATGGCGATGACCGCAAAGGCAAGAAAGCCGACCGCCAGCGCCGCGACCGCAAAAGCGGCGATGGCCGTGGCGGAAGGCGCGCGCTGCGGCGGGGGTGGCGGTGGCGGCGCCCAGATTTCGCGTTCCTGAGGATCTGCATCGTTCGCGTAATTCATGCCGGCGGGCCGCCTGTCCCGAAATTGCTTTCCTACCTTGCCGCGCCGGCAGGCGCGAGATCAAGGAAAGGAGAGAAGGGCCCGGGCCGTCGCGATGTCGATGGCGTAAAGCGCCGAGGTGATGGCAATCACCGCGCCGACAAAAGCTGCAGAGAAGATGAGACCTTCTCCGTGCGAATTTCCTGGCAATGACCTTGCCGAACGAGTGCGCCGCATGCCCCAACCCCGCTATGCGAAGTGGGGACTTTCTCACAGGCGGGTTACGGGTTCATTACCCTATCCGCATGCTTTTGTGCTTTCCGGCGGGTCAGGCGCCGGCGTCCGGAGGCAGTTCCTGCTCGCCGTCGCCGAAATGCGAGGCGATGAGGGGAATGGTAACAAGATAGGCGAGCAGGCCCACCGTCAACGTTGCCCAGGGCCACATGACTGCCGAGGCGATGAGTAGAGCCGCGAGAGCGGGCATCGTTTTCCTGAATCGCTGAGGTACATGCACCTGCTTGAGCGACAGCGTTGGCACGCGGCTGACCATCAGCCACGACATCAGCGCAATCATGGCCGCGCTCAGCCAGGGATGGCTGAAGGCTTCGCCTTTGAACTGAAAGGCGAGCACCATGGGCAGGAGAATGAGACAGGCGGCTGCCGGCGTGGGCAGCCCGGTGAAATAGGAGGGCGCGGGCGAAGCGGGATCGCGTTCGGCGCTTTCCACATTGAAGCGCGCAAGCCTGATGGCGCTCGCCGCGCAAAAAATCAGCGCAAACGCCCAACCCGCTCCCTGCGCGTGATAAAGCGTCCACATATAGACAAGCACGCCTGGCGCAATTCCGAAACTGACGAGGTCGGCAAGAGAATCGAGTTGGGCGCCGAAGGCTCCGGTAACTCCGAACAGCCGCGCGAGGCGGCCGTCAAGCGTGTCGAATATCGCCGCGCAGATGATGGCGGCAACGCCCGCTTTCCAATCACCGCCCAGCGCGAACCAGATTGCGGTGGCGCCGGAACACAGGCCAAGCAGCGTGAGCGCGCTCGGCAGGAATTTTCCCAATCTGCCGTCGTCCTTCAGCGCCGTGGCCGTGCGCGCGAGATTGTTTTTTCCCATCTTGCCCATTTGTGCCATCAGGACTGGAAGGCGGCGAGCACGGTCTCGCCGGCCCGCACCCTCTGCCCTGCGCGCGCCAAGACGTGCGCGCCCTCGGGCAAGAAAACCTCGAGCCGGCTGCCGAAACGGATTATGCCAAAACGATCGCCGCGGCATACTTTCTGTCCCTTTTGCAGGCCGCACTGGATCCGGCGGGCGATCAGCCCTGCGATCTGTACGACGCCTAGATCCGTCTCCGTGCCGCCTTTTCCATGAGGCTCGATCCGGATCGACATGCGCTCGTTGAGCAGGCTCGCCTTATCGAACGACGCATTGAAGAATTTGCCGGGCCGGTACGCAAGGGCTGTCACGGTTCCATCACATGGAATTCGGTTCACATGCACGTCAAATATAGACATAAAAATGCTTAACCTCTGCCTAGGGTTGTCGCCGAGGCCGAGTTCCGGCGGCGGAGCCGCCACGCCGACTGGCAGAAGACGTCCATCCGCAGGCGACAGAATCAGGCGGCCGCCGGCGGGGGAAACGCGATCCGGATCGCGGAAAAATGCGGCAACCCAGAGCGTCAATGGAGCCATGGCCCAGCCCGCCCATCCCGCCGCGAACAATGCCGCGTTGATCGCACAGGCGAGGCCGATGAATGGCCAACCCGCGCGGTGGATGGGAATCCGGCTCAAATCGTGACCTGTGTGCCCATCTCCACCACCCGGTTCGGAGGAAGGCGATAGAACCGTGCCGGCGACAGGGCCGCCGCCGCCAGACGCATGTAGAGCCAGGTGCGCCATTTGCCGAGCACGGGAGGATCGGAAGGGACGAGAGTTTCGCGGCCGATGAAAAACGTCGTGCTCGACATGTCGAGCGCAAGCCCGAAGGGACGCGCGCTTTCAAGCGCGCGCGGAACGTCCGGAGTTTCGAAGAAGCCGTGATGGATGAAGACGTTGAAGAATCCCTTGCCGAGCTTCACCACGTCCAGGCGCCTTGAGGCGGCAACGGTGGGAGTGTTCTCCACCACGACATGGGCGAGAACTACGCGCTCGTGCAGCACCTTGTTGTGCTTGAGGTTGTGAAGCAGCGCGCCGGGCACAACATCGCCGCGCGGACCGAGAAACACGGCCGTGCCCGCGACACGCACCGGTGTTTTCTCGGCGCGCTCGAGAAAGAGATCGAGCGGCATGGATTCGCTTCGCACTTTTTCAACATGCACGCGCCGTCCCGTGCGCCAGGTTTCCATGACGACGAACACGCATGCGGCAATCATCAGCGGCAGCCAGCCGCCCTGGACGATCTTGAGCGAATTCGAGGCCAGGAATCCCAGATCGACGACGGCCAGCAGGCCGAATACGGGAAGAATGTAGCGCTGCTTCCATTTCCACTGCCTCGTCGCGACAATCGAGGCGAGCAGGGTGCTGATCACCATGACGCCGGTCACGGCGATGCCGTACGCCGCGGCCAGCGCATCGGAGCTGCGAAACACGAGCACGATCAGTACGACGCCCGCACAGAGAAAAGCGTTGATCCGCGGCACGTAGATCTGCCCGTATTCCGTTGCCGAGGTGTGCCGGATTTCCATGCGCGGCAGCTGACCGAGCTGCACCGCCTGCTGGGTGATGGAATAGACGCCGGAGATAACCGCCTGCGAAGCGATGATCGTCGCAATCACTGCGGCAATCAGCAGCGGGAAATGCGCCCAGGCTGGCGCGCCCGCATAGAACACGTATTCCACCGTGCGCGGGTCGCGCATGATCGTGCCTGCCTGGCCGAAATAGACGAGCACGAGCGCGGGGAAGGAGACGAAGAGCCACGCATAGCGTATCGGCCGCCTGCCGAAATGGCCCATATCGGCATAGAGCGCCTCACAGCCGGTGACCGCGAGCACGACGGAGCCGAGCGAGATGAAAGCTGTTGCGGGTTTCGCAATGAAAAACGCGATCGCGTAATACGGACTCAGCGCCCACAGAATCGCGGGTGTGTGGATAATGGCGCGCAGTCCCATGGCGGCAAGCAGAACGAACCACACCGCCATGATCGGGCCGAACAATCCGCCGATCATCGCGGTGCCACGATTCTGGAATGCGAACAGAGCGATCAGAATGATGAGCGTCAGGGGCACCACGACTGGCACAAGCCCGGGTACGTCGGCGCCAAGATATTCGACCGCGCTGAGCACCGAAATGGCGGGCGTCAGCATGCCGTCACCGTAGAAGAGCGCGAGCCCCAGAATCGCGCCGAATCCGATGATCATCTTGAGTCGGCGACCGAGACCGGAGGAACGATGTGCAAGTGCCGCGAGCGCCAGCACGCCGCCCTCACCGTCATTGTCGGCGCGCATGATCAGGCCGACATATTTGACGGTGACGACAATCACGAGCGACCAGACGATCATCGACGCGGCGGCGAGAATCGAAAAGCGGTCGGGGGCTCCCGCGCCCGTCGCGCGCACCGTTTCGCGCATCGCGTAGAGCGGGCTCGTTCCAATGTCGCCAAAGACCACGCCCAGCGCTCCGATCGTGAGCATGGCCGTCCTGCGGCGCTGCGCGGAATTTCCATTCGCGTCCGTCGCCGCGCCGGTTTCTCCGGCCGTCGGAGCAAGGACATGGCGTGCAGGTTGTGGGTCGTTCATTCCGGCGGAGCCGCCATTCCTTCGCGGATCGAGAGATTAACGCAGATCGCTGCAGTCCGCCCCCCGGGCGTAACCCGACGCTCCCGCCCCCTCGAAGGGCGCGGAAGCTAGTGACACTCGCTCAAGAGCGATAGAGGGGCGAGGCAGAATAGCGCAGGGACAGCACGTCACTCTGCGGCGACACGGTCGGTGGGAGAGGCACGGGAGGGGCCGATAAATCCCTCGACGTCGTAGGTCCTGGCGCCCCAGGCGCCCACGCGCGCATTCCATACGCGCACCTGGCTCCAGTCGTTGTCGGGACTGACGTCGACAACGGGATCGTCGAGATAGATGGCGCCGTCGTCCAGCCAGTTTGCGTGATCGAGCCGTATTTCCCGCGTTGAGACGAGCGCGCTCACCACGCCCACATGGCCGCGCCCCGGACCTGCATAGCCCGTCAACACGATCACCGATCCGAGCTGCGGCGTAGGATTTCGCGTGTAGCGGCCGAGAGCCTTGTCCCACCAGGTGCCGGCGTCACCGTAAAGCGCTATTCCCGAGCGCATGCGCGCGTAAGGCACACATTCCATTGGCGCAGGCGGGTTTTCAACGCGAGCGCCTTCCGTGGCAGGAGCAGACGAATAGAGGTCGATGCCATCGTCGGGAGCGCTTGCGCACCCCGCCGCGCCGAGCGCCAGCGCGATCGCACACGCAATTCGGATACGAGTCCCCTTCATTGCCGTCGCTGCCCCGGTTCGACTGCATCGTGCCGACGGCAGACGCGAGAGAGTTAGCCGCCAAGCCAGGCGAAATCTTCGCGCTTCAAATGGTTAACGCTGAATTAATTCTGACGGTCGAGACGGAGCGCTTCGCTCGCGGAAACTTGTCCTGTCCCGCTCCAGCCCATGGCACCGATGGACAGCAATCCAGCCGCGGCGAATACGAAAAAGGGTGCGCTCCAGGCCTGCTCGGCCAGCGCGAAAACCGGGAGGAGCAGCCCGGCCACCAACTCCGGCCTGCCTCGCCAGCCGCCGACGGAGAACTCTCCCGCGCGCGGCGTGCGCACGAAGATCATGTCTGCCCTCGAAAAGGCCTCGAAAGTTGCCCGAGCGTTCGAAAGGATCAGTCCGCTCGGGAAAACGATTGCCAGGAGAATCGATTGCGGCAGCAGAGGCTCGCGGATGCGTCCGAGCATCACTTGGCCGCAACACAGATAGCCGACGCTCGTGCCGACACCGATCACCGTCACCGCGATACCGAGTTCGGCCACGGATTGCAGATAGGTCACGCCCATCGACATCAGCGTAAGGCTGATCGCGGCGCTAAGCGCAGCGAGCGTGTAAAAGGCGAACTGGCAAATCTGGAACGACACCACGATTTTTTTCCAGATCGGCAGCCGGCTGCTCAGGATCGCCGGCAGAAGCTTGCGGGCAACCTGGGCATGCCCCTTGGTCCAGCGCGCCTGTTGCGCCCGCCACGCAGCCGCTGTCTCCGGCAATTCGCCGGGAACTTCGAGATCGGTCATCACGGCGCCGCGCCAGCCCTTGAGTGCGCAGCGGATGCTCAGATCGAGATCTTCGGTGAGCGTGTCTCCCGTCCAGCCGCCGCCCTGATCGATGGCCCTGCGGTTCCACACCCCCGCCGTGCCGTTGAAGGAGATGGGCAATCCGGCGCGAAAACGCGCTTCCTGCTCAACTGCGAAATGGCCGTCGAGGAGGATGCCTTGCGCGCGGGTGAGCCAGTTGCGCTCCCGGTTCGCATGGCCCCAGCGGGCCTGCACGAAAGCCAATCCGGGGTCGGCGACCAGCACCGGGACGGTGCGGCGAAGAAAATCGGCCTGCGGCACAAAATCGGCATCGAAGATCGCGACGTAAGGGGCAACGGAATGGGTGAGGCCGTAGGCGAGGTTGCCCGCCTTGAAGCCTGACCGTTCGCCGCGCCGCAGAACGCAGAAATCGACGTCGTCTGGCACCACTCGCCGCGCGGCCTCGCACAATGCCTCGTGGTCCTCGGCTCGGCCATCGTCGAGAAGCTGAATCTGGAGGCGGTCGCGCGGCCAATCGAGCCTTGCCGCCGCTTGGGCGACCCGCAGGGCCAGCCCGCCCTCGTCGCACACCGGCAGCTGGACGAGAACGTCGGGCTCGCAGGATGGGGGCAAATCGGGAGCCGGAAGCGCACGGGCGGGCCAGAAGCGCCGCACGATGCTCAAGCTCATAAGTTGCAGCGAAAGCAGAGCGAGCACGATCAACACGCACGCCAATGCGGTCTGCAGAATGAGGGAAGCGCCGGACATGATGAGAGGTTCGGACCCCCACTCTCCGAAGGTTGGACCGCGCCGGCTCAGCGGACCGGCGCAACTGACAACGCAGAAACCGGCGACGAAGCGGTGCGCAATGTGAGGCGGCATTAAATCTTTCGCAAGTGCTACGGAGATCCGGCGGGATCGTCAAACCCAGCGGATGCCATTGAACCGCCGGTCCGGGCGGGCTATGGGGGCCGGGCGAAGGAGTGTGGCCGATGAGAGACAGTATCGCCGGCGTAGTGCTGGCGGCCATCTTTCTCGCTCTCCTGTTTGCCGCTCCGCGATTCCTGCCGCATGGCGTGGAAGCGATGACGCGATCCGAAATTGCCGAAATCGTTCCGGGCTTCGCGGGGACGAGGCTGATCGGATCATGGGATCTTGCCTGCGCTTCGGCGCCCAAGCCGTCCGCGCCGCAAGGTTCCCGAACCGATGTCGGCC
Source organism: Rhizomicrobium sp. (assembly GCA_036495845.1). Taxonomy (GTDB): domain Bacteria; phylum Pseudomonadota; class Alphaproteobacteria; order Micropepsales; family Micropepsaceae; genus Rhizomicrobium. The sequence goes on along the minus strand of DASXMF010000094.1, from coordinate 253 downwards.
GCTGCAGGATGGCTCGGGGGTACCGGTCGAAAAACGGTCAATTGGTGCTGGCAATCGCTTTTCGCTACGCGGGACCCCAAAAGGCGCTGACGATGATCGTGCGCTTTCCGCCGGTTGGCGGGCAGGGCCAATATCTTCTTGTGAGGCTCGGCCGACAGGGCGGCCTCAGGCTCCCGGTCTATGGATGCAACGCCGGGTCCTGCGTTGCCGTGGGCGCACTGATTCCGGCGGCGCAGAGTCTGTTGCAGACGGC
>DASXMF010000093.1:0-52932 GCA_036495845.1 Rhizomicrobium sp. | reverse complement strand
CGGCGGCGTGGTGCAGGGCTGACCCAGGATCTCCGTGGCGAGATTGTCGATGGTCGCGACGTTTACGCCGGTCAGCTCTGCGCTTGTTCCGTTGTTGCGGTCATGCAGATAGACGAACACCAGATAGTTCTCGAGGCCCTTGACGGGACGCATGAGCGCGCCGACGCGGAACGAATCGTAGCCGACATTGTCGAGCTGCTCGTTGAAGCTGACGTCCCGCGTATAGCCGTCGCGGCTGGCAATGTCGGCGGCAGCGCGCACCAGAAGCTTGTCGTCGATGACGGGCAGATTCAGCGCGCCCTGGATTTCACCCATGCGGAAATTGCCGAGTTCGCCATCAATGTAGCCGCCGAAGGAATCTTCGGGTCTCCTGGGCTCGAACAGGATGGCGCCGCCCGTCGTATTGCGGCCGAACAGGGTGCCTTGCGGGCCATTCAGCACCTGCACGCTGTCGAGATCGAAATAGCTGCCCGGTCCGCTCGGGTTGAACGGAACCTCGGCAAAATAGGGCTGCACGCCGGGGTCCGCGCCGCCGAAGGGCTGGGTCTGCCCGCGGATGGTGAAGACGTCGGAATCGCGCGAGCCGAGATTGGCGGCGACCGACAGGGACGGGGCAAGGTTTTGCAGGTCCATCGCCGATTTGGTGCTGGTCTTCCGTATCTCCTCGCCAGAGATCGCGGTGACGGCGACGGGAATTTTTTGCACATCTTCCGAACGCCGGCGGGCGGTAACGACCACCGTTTCGATCGCGCCATGCGGCGCAAAAGGCGAAGCCGATGGCGCTGCCTCCGTCTGCGTTTGCGCGCGTGTTTGAGAGGCGATCGTACACAGAAGTGCCGTGAGGCAGGCGCCGCCGAGACGATTGCGCCGGTTCATGGTTCCCCCTTGCCGCGCCGGAAACGCAAACCCCCTCGCGTTGCCGATTGGCGGACTCCGACTTCGTACACGGACTATAGAGAAGCGCCGGCGCGCTCTCCATTGCGACGGCGCGCTATGCAACCGACCTGTGACATGCCTGCAACGGCGCGAGCAGCAGGAGCAAGGTGCGACTTCAATACACTTTGGGAATCAATCGCCACGTCCGCGCGCGGTAGGCGTCATATTCGGCGCCGAAATATTCGTGCAAAAGATTTTCTTCGGCGTGGATGCGCGCGAGAAGCGCGGGAACGAACAGCAGCGTCAACAGCACGCCAGCCCCCGAGCGAAACGCGAGGCTCCAGCCCAGACCATTGACCAGCAACCCGAGATAACTCGGGTGCCGGATCGTGCCATAGATGCCGTCCGTCACGAGTCGATGCCCTGGCTGGATCGCCACCAGACCACTGAAGCGATAGCCCAGAACATGCACCGGCCAGAGTCGTACCGCGCCGCCGATTGCAAAGAGAGCAACGCCGATCCAGCGTATGGCGTCGCCATCGAGCGTCCATAGATTCATGCGATCCGTCCAGGCGGGCACGTACAGATTGACAAGCCCAAGCACGGCGAAAACCACGAGGACCCAGCGGTTGCGGCGGTCTTCGCGCACGCCGGGGCTGATGTTTCCGCCGGCGAAAAGGGCGGCCACCGAAACCGCGACTGCTGCGGCGGTGAGCGCCATCAGCGCGGGATGCGCGAAATATGCGCGAAAGCCGCCCCAACCCAGAATGGCAAGGCCGATCTGCAAAGCCGTGCCTGCAGCGATGTCGAGGGCGCGGCGTGCCGAGATCGCCATGGGCGGTTTTTATCCCATTCGCCGCACCGCGTCGCCTCTCGGCACGAACCGATGCGACAGAAGGAGGCCCAGCGCACTAAGACGCATTGTGCGTTCTCGTTAGTCGGCGGGATCGGAGATGGTTCTTGAGCCTTGCCAACCACAAGAGCGCGAGCACAGCGCAAGCCCAAAATACGGCCGCCACCGACGTCAAGAACGACGTCGACAATAAAGAGGTACTGACCGTGGAGTGATCGGCGAGAATGAGGATCCAAGATACGACAGCACCAGCGAGGCCAACAAATATAGCTGCGACCGCCACAATTACGAGTGTTTTGGAGCGCGCGATTAAGAAATCGCCGACTCGCTTCGTTTGGGCCGTGAACACGATACCAAACACCAGCAACGTGAACGCGAACGCGAGTCCAGGAAAGGGACCCCGGAGCACCCATAGAACGATAACTGTCAGCAGCACGAGTGACGCCAACAGCAGCGCGATCCCGGACGCGATTCGGAGTCTACGATTTACAACGAGCGCCTTGTCATGGGCTGGATTTCCAAATGGTTGGACCGACTTGGCAACACGCGTCATACGCGGCCACCTGTCGCCCTAAAACACGTCCTTCCTAGCGCGCATTTCGGCAAAAACCTCGACGTCGCTCGCATCGGACATGTTCAGCGTGCGGCGGATTTCTGCGGAGTGCGGGCGCAGGAACGGATTGGTGCGTTTCTCGAGACCGATTGTCGAGGGAATCGTGGCGGCGCCCGCCGCGCGCAGGTTCTCTACTTCCCGCATTCGGGCCACGAGATCGGAGTTTCCAGACTCGAGCGTCAAGGCGAAGCGGCCGTTGTTGAGCGTATATTCGTGTCCGCAATAGACGCGCATCGAATCGTCGAGCTCCGTCAATTTGGTTAGGCTGCGCCACATCATCTCGGGCGTGCCCTCGAACAGCCGTCCGCACCCCATCGCGAACAGCGTGTCGCCCGTGAACACGGCCTTGTCGGCATCGAAGGCGAAGGCGATGTGCGCACGCGTATGCGCGGGAATCTCGAGGATGCGCGCCGAATGGGACCCGAGCGAAAACGCGCTGCCTTCCTCGACGCCCACATCGAGCGCCGGGATTCGCGCGTGGTCCTTTCCCGGACCGACGACGGTCGCCCCGAAAGCCTCTTTCAGTTCGGCATTGCCGCCAGTGTGATCGGGGTGGTGGTGGGTGTTCAGGATGTGGGTCAGGCGCCCGCCTCTTGACGCCAGGGCCGCGCGGACCGGTCCTGCCTCGGACGGATCGACGATCGCGCAGACTCCCTCTGCCGCATCGCGGACGAGATAGGCGTAATTGTCTCTCAGGCAGGGGACAAGTTCGATTTCGAGCGCGGCCATGCGTTTCTCCTGGTGTCGTGGTTTCGAAGTTCGCGCTATTATCGATATCGGCTTCATGGCGAACTTCGAAGCCAAAACGACACCAGAATCAATGGATTGCCAGTGTCCTTCGATTCCGAAATTCGCCCAGGGCCCGATATGGAGATCATCCGATTTTCGGAATCGGGACACTGGCGGCCGGATGTTAGCAATCGTCGCGCCCATGTTGAACAGTCGGCCGGTTGGGGCTAGGCAGGATCCATGCAGCCCGGTTCCAGGGACCCGCTGTCCTTTTACGAGGAGCCGATCGGGCAGGTCACGCGCCGCACGATCTTCCGGCGCATTCGCCTGATATGGCCGGACATGCGTCGGCAACGGCTTCTCGGCTATGGCTATGCGCTTCCCTATCTGCGCCCGTTCATCGGCGAGGCCGAGCGCATCGCCGCTTTCGTGCCGCAGCAACTCGAGCTCGAAAGCGCCGATCTGCCGTTCGTGGTGCAGGGAGAGGAGGATTCGCTGCCGTTCGAGGATTCGCTCTTCGATCGGATTCTCGTCGTGCATGGCCTGGAGAATGCGGAGTCCACACGGCCCATGCTGAGGCAGATCTGGCGCGCGCTGGCGCCCGAGGGCCGAATTCTCTGCATCGTCCCGAATCGGGCAAGCCTGTGGTCGCAGATCGAGCGCTCGCCCTTTGCTTTCGGGCGGCCGTTCAGTCGCGGGCAGATTGAACGGCTGATGCGCGAGTCGCTTTTTCAGCCGGAGCGTTGGGATTCTGCGCTCTATTTTCCGCCCGTCCGTTCTCGCCGCCTAGTGCGCACGGGCACAGCATGGGAACGTGCCGGGCGCATGCTGTGGCCGCGCCTTGCGGGCGTCCATATCTTCGAAGCCTCGAAGTCGCTCTATGCGCTGGTTCCGCCCAAGACGGTTCGCGCGCGCAAACCCGTTCTCGCCCGCGCCCACTAAATCGCGCTTGAGCGGGAGACGCCAAAAATAATTACAATGAGGCAATGAGACAGTGAGAATCATTTGCACGCCAGAGGCGCGCCATCTCCTTCTCACCGCCTCACCGTCTCATTGTGTATCTTCTGACCTGGTGGCCAGGCGGTTCATTGCCGACCGATCACAAAGAGTTCATTTCGCTCGCGCAGTCCGCGCTAGTGGCAAACCTCACTATTCGCGAATCCTTTCGGTTCTGGCATAGCGGATATGCACGCATGCCCCCGCAAAATTGTTGTGCGCCCTTCCTATCTACTGGCTCGCCGGCCCCATCGCCGGTCTCAAACCAGGGAGAAGTTCATGCGTTTTGTGCCCGTCACGATCTGCGCAGCTCTTCTGAGCGCGAGCCTAGGATTTGGCGCCAGCGCTGCGACTGCGGAGGATGCGAGTCTTTCCAGCTGCGTGAAACTCGCGAGTCAGGTCAGGGATGCGCTCTCGAGCAATGCCCAATCCCCCAGCTTCCAGGCAGCCACGAAAGAAAAAGGCTATGGCCAGGATTTCTGCGCCAACGGTCTCTACAAGAACGGCGTCGAGCACTACGCCGAGGCGCTGAAGTTGCTGGGCGCATCCAAAGGCTGACCAGCGCTCTTGGGGCGCGCAGCCGCGAGCATCACGATGGCTCCTTCGGCGAAAATGTTGGGACCCCACGAATCGGGCCGCATGCTGCGCGTGCGGCCCTTTTCGCTCAGCGCGAACGCGCGTTCGATTTGCGCGCCGGCGCCGGCTGCAAGAGCAACGAAGTCGTCGATCGTGCACAAATGGATATTTGGCGTCTCGTACCAGCGGTAGCCAAGCGCTGCGGTTTGCGGCATCCGCCCTGCGAACAGCAGGGAGAGGCGAACACGCCAATGCCCGAAATTCGGAAATGAGACGATCGTTTGCCGGCCGATGCGAATGAGCTGGGTCAGCACGGCGCGCGGCGACCGCGTCGCCTGGATCGTCTGGCTGAGGATTACGACGTCGAATACCTCCGAGGGATAGTCAGCAAGATCGGTATCGGCGTCGCCCTGGACTACCGACAGTCCGCGCTCGACGCACAGGTTGACGTTCTGCTGCGAAAGCTCGATCCCCCGCCCATCGACGCCCTTCTCCGCCGCGAGATGCTCCAGGAGGTCGCCTTCGCCACAACCCACGTCGAGCACGCGGGCGCGGTGCGGAATCAGGGCGGCAATCGCCGCAAGATCGGGACGCAGGGGTTTCATCGTCGGTTCAGATCACATTGTTCTGCACGGCGAGCGAACTCAGAAACCCTCTGATCGCCGCAAACATTTCCGGCTCGTCGAGCAGAAAGGAATCGTGGCCGCGATCGGTCGCGATCTCGACGAAGCTCACATTGGCCGCGGCGGCGTTGAGGGCGTGGGCGACCTTTTTGTTCTCTGCGGTCGGAAACAGCCAGTCGCTGGTGAAGGAGATGATGCAGAAGCGCGCGCGCGAACCGCGGAACGCTTCGGCGAGCACGCCGCCGAATTCCTCGGCCAGGTCGAAATAATCCATCGCCCGCGTGATGTAGAGATAGGAATTGGCGTCGAAGCGGTCGACAAAGGTGATGCCCTGGTGGTGCAGATAGCTTTCGATCTGGAAGTCCGGTCCGAAGGCAAACGAGAAGGTGTCGCGATCCTTGAGTGCGCGTCCGAATTTTCTTTGCAACGCCGCTTCGGAGAGATAGGTGATATGAGCCGCCATGCGCGCGACTGCGAGTCCCTTGGCCGGACGCGTGTCGTGGAGCGCATAATCGCCGCCCTTCCATTCCGGATCGGCCATGATCGCCTGGCGGCCGACTTCATGAAAGGCGATGTTCTGCGCGGAATGGCGGGCCGCCGCCGCGATAGGCACGGCCGAGACGACGCGGTCCGGAAAGCTGGCGGCCCATTGCAACACCTGCATGCCGCCCATCGAGCCGCCGAGCACGCAGAGAATCTTCTCGACGCCGAGCGCGTCGAGCAGCATGGCCTGCGCTCGCACCATGTCGCGGATGGTGACGAGCGGAAACGAAAGCCCGAAGGGTTTCCCGGTCGAAGGATCGATCTCCGCCGGTCCCGTCGTGCCCATGCAGCCACCGATGACGTTGGGGCAGAGGACGAAATAGCGATCCGTATCGATTGGCTTTCCTGGACCGATCATCATGTCCCACCAACCCGGCTTGCCGGTGACGGGATGGCGGCTCGCGGCGAACTGGTCGCCGGTCAGCGCATGGCAAATGAGCACCAGGTTCGATCGGGCATCGTTGAGCGCGCCGTATGTCTTGTAAGCGACCGTGAACGGCGAAAGCTCGCGTCCGCAGTCGAGGGCGAGCGGCTGGGCCGCACCGAAGGTGATCGCCTGGCCCTGGTCCGCGCCAGCCGACACCAGCGGACGCAGGAAACGGGGATTTGCGATTTCGGCCATGCGAACTCCCGATCACGCATCCTTCGGCAAGCTCAGGGCAAGGGATAGCCCTGATGGCGAGCATTTCGAACCATCGAAGACCGTTGCTAGGGCCGGGCATGCATGAGTGTCAACGCGAGCCCACTCGCGCAATCCTGAAAAAGGGCTGCAACATCGCCACGCGATCGGGCGGCTATCGAAGGAATCCACATTTTGATTTCGCGGGCTGCGGCCACTATCAATGCGGGCGTTCGTTGCCGGGAAATATCGAGAATTCTGCGATGGAACCGCTTGCCAAGGTCCAACAGATGAAGCCGGAGGCGAAGCCGGGCGTCCTGCGCATCACGCCCTATATCGGCGGCCGTGCCGAGGCGCCCGGTGGCACGCGGGGCTTCAAGCTGTCATCGAACGAGTCGGCTTTGGGTCCGAGCCCGCTCGCGGTCGAAGCCTATGAGGCTGCATGCCGGGATCTCTCGCTCTATCCCGAGGGAACCGCCCGAATCCTGCGCGATGCGATAGCGGAATTGCACGATCTCGATCCCGAGCGCATCGTGTGCGGCAACGGATCCGACGAGATCCTTTCCCTGCTGGCGCGAATCTACGCATCGTCTGGCGACGAAGTTTTGTTCACCGAGCACGCGTTCCTGGTCTATCGCATTGCCGCACTCTCAGCGGGTGCACTTCCGGTCGCAGTGCCGGAAACGAATCTGCGTGCCGACGTGGACAGACTTCTTGCCGCCGTCACGCCGCAGACAAGGCTCGTCTTTCTTGCCAATCCCAACAATCCGACCGGCAGCTGCCTGTCCCGTGCGGAAACGCGGCGCCTGCACGCGGGCCTGCCGCCATCCGCGCTGCTGGTGATCGACGCGGCTTATGCGGAATATGTAACTCGGCAGGATTACGAAGCGGGCGCCGAACTGGTGCAACGATTCGACAACGTCGTCATGACGCGCACCTTTTCGAAAATTTACGGTCTCGCGGGCCTGCGCGTCGGTTGGGCGTATTGTTCGATCGACGCTGCCGACATGCTCAACCGCGTGCGCGGGCCATTCAATGTTTCGGTTCCCGCACAACGGGCTGCCGCCGCGGCCCTGCGCGACAAGGAACACGTGGCGCGCTCTGTTGCGCACAATGAGAAATGGAAGGGCTGGCTGATCGGAGAAATCCGCAAGGCGGGGCTGCGGGTCGACGACAGCGAGGGAAATTTCGTGCTGGTGCATTTTCCGGCGAGGGCGCGTGGCGCGCATTCGGCCGACGCATTCCTGACCGCCCGCGGATTTATTCTGCGGCCGGTTGCCAATTACGGCCTTCCCGATTGTCTCCGTCTTACGATCGGCAGCGAGGAGGCCAATCGCGGCGTGGCGGCCGCGCTTGCGGATTTCTCGCGCTCGCGATGACGATCGATTCCAGACCGCTGTTCGCGAAAGCGGCGCTGATGGGTATCGGACTCATCGGCTCCTCGCTGGCCCATGCCATCCGTCGTGCCGGCCTCGCCGCGCACATCGCCGGATACTCACACCGGCCGGAGACGCTCGAAAAGGCGCAGGCGATGGGATTCGCGGACTCGCTTCACGGGGATGCGGCACCGGCGGTGCGCGATGCCGATCTCGTCGTTCTGGCAACGCCCGTCGGCGCGTTCGGAGAGATTGCCAGGTCCATCGCGCCGCATTTGAAGCCCGGTGCCATCCTGAGCGATGTCGGCTCGGTGAAGATGGCCGTCATTCGCGACGTGGGTCCGAGCGTGCCCGAGGGCGTGCATTTCATTCCTGCCCATCCGATCGCCGGTACCGAGCAATCGGGTCCGGAAGCCGGCTTTGCCGAATTGTTCGACGGTCGCTGGTGCATCCTGACGCCGCTGCCGGGAGCGGACGCGACAGCGGTCGCGACTCTGAAATCGTTCTGGCAGCGTTGCGGCAGCCAGGTCGAGATCATGGATGCGAAGCATCACGATCTCGTGCTTGCCATCACGAGCCACGTGCCGCACCTGATCGCCTACAACATCGTGGGCACGGCGGCGGACCTCGAAACCGTCACCGAGAGCGAGGTGATCAAATATTCCGCGGGCGGCTTTCGCGATTTCACGCGTATCGCCGCCTCAGATCCGGTGATGTGGCGCGACGTATTTCTCAACAACCGCGAGGCGGTGCTCGAAATGCTGGGCCGCTTCAATGAAGATTTGAGCGCGCTGCAGCGCGCGATCCGTTGGGGCGACGGCGAAATGCTGTTCAGTCTGTTTACGCGGACCCGCGCCATCCGGCGCTCGATCATCGACGCTGGCCAGGATATCGGCGAGCCGAATTTCGGCCGGCCGCGCGCGACGTCTCGCGACTAGCTGCTTCGCCAGGCGGAAATCGGCCTCAGCGTTTCAGCTCTGGCCGGGCGTCGTCTTCGCGCAGGATCTCGTAATCGGCGAGACCGGAGCCCATCAGCATGCGCAGAGCGGCCAGATCCACCGCTTCATCGTCGACGTGCTGCGTCTTGTGAATAAGCGTGAGCTCGCCGTCGCTGTTCAGATAGCGGATTTCGTAATTCGGCACGATGTCCCTCGATGCAGCATTGCACCCCTCGCTTCCGGACCGCCCGGATGGTGCGACAAGCTCACCATGAGGTGTGTTCTCATCCTGAGCCTGTTGAAGCATGTAAGCAGGTTTCATGTTGAGATTGTGGCGCCGGCCCGTTCGAATTGTCGCAGAGTGTGTCACGACATCGTTACGAGAATCTTTCCGAACGAATCTTAGTAAATGGGATCGACGAAATGGGTGCCGACAGGTTGCCCGTTCCGCGCGCCGTTTCGGCGCAGAACGACGGCTCCGTCGCCGACTGCGATTTCCAGCGCTTCGCCTGCAGCGGGTGGCGCGCCCCATGCTCGACCAGCCTGCGACAATTTTGCACCTTCGCTTCCCGGAGTGGCACTTTGCGGGGAGCCAGCAACCGCGAGTTCGAGCGCTCCCCGCGGACGATGGAAATCGTCGAGTGAAAGCCGTCCGCCTCCGCGCGCCCCAATTCTTCCCCACGCGACATCGATGCTGTCGAGATCAAGCGTTCCGCGGCGCCGGCGCCAATCCTCCAGTGACGCGCACCAGCGCTCGCGACCCGACAGAAGCGGAGCAAGGCTTGCGGCGGGAAGCACGCGGCCGGCGATGGCCAGATGCGACAGATCGGCCCCCAATCCGGCCTGCAAATCTGGAGCGAGTCGAATGGCATCCGCGCTGATCGCAAGATCGATCGCATCGGGCCCAGGCGATTGTCGCAGATGAATCTGTACGCGGTCGCCCGCGATTTCCCGCGAACCGATTGCGGTCACGTCCAGATCGAAGCGGGCAAGCCGCCCGCCCGAAAATATTGCGCTCGCTCTTAGCGAGCCCGGCGTGAACGTGAAACGGCGTTGTGTGCCGTCCGGACCGATCCATGTCAGGGATTGCGCGCCTGCGGCCTCGAAGATGGATTGATCGCGGCCATAGGTCAGCCTGTGAATCGCGAAACGTTCGGCGTGCCAGGCGAGCGTTCCCCCCATGCAATGCGAATCGAGAGCGACATCCCGCAGCACAGCATCGACGCGGAAAGGAAAGCCGCCGAGCGCTTTGGCGGCAAAATGCAGAGTGACGCCGGGTGCAAGCTCGTGCCCATTGGTGCGCTCGAGCATTGTTTCGAAGGCTCTCGCAGACGCCCACCAGCGAAGTCCCGCAACGGCGGCAATCACGGCGAGAATTAGGAATGGCGCGTAGAGAAAGAAACGGTTCGAATAGCGCATGGCAGATGACATTTCAGAAGGGCGTTCAGAAATCTAGATTGTGTTTGATTTTAAACTAAGTATTTCCAAAATTGTTATGGCCCACCTCCCTGGTCCGCGAGAGCTCGACCTGACTGTAACCTTGAGCGGGCCGACCAGATGATACATCTCCGAAGGTTCATTCGACGCGCCGACACATGCCGGGAGGGTGGCGCCGCTAAACTGGGTCGTGGCAATAAAGGATTGATCACACGACCTTTTGGCATGACACGTTAGCGCTTGTTCTGGCCGGTGATTTCCATGGAGGCGCGTGCCTGGTCGCGGAGAGCTTTCAGCGAGCGGACATGAGCTTCGACCGTTGCGCCACCCAGTTCGCGCACGCTGTCGATTGCGAAGTCGTACATCTCCTCCATCGCGGGGCGTGAAACGAACGCATTGCGGTCGCCCGATTCCGCCGATTCATGGGCGCGTTGAAGACCCTTTTCCGACATCTGCATCACCATATCCTGCGCGCGCCGAAGGATATGTTGCATCTCATCGGCCAACGCGCGGTTGATCTGCACATAGGCTGCAAGATTCTGATGCGTGTGCAGCAGCATGCGCGACACGGAGCGGTAGGGCTGCCAGAACAGCTCGCCCGCGCCAAGCGCCTCCAATATGCGGAGTTGCGGATTCGCGGCGGCTTTGTCCGCACGCTTTCGGTCGTCGATGTTCGGGGTGGCGGGCGTATCCATTAGTTTCTCCTTGGTCTGTGGGTGATTTCCCTGTGTCGCTAGAGTCGAGATATGCCGGCGGCGATCAACCCTCGAACATCATCCGTCCCGCTTCGGCTTCATGCAGGATGAAGCCTTCGAGCGGGTCGAATTTGCGCGTCCACGGCGCCTGGGCGAGCACGCGCGAGGTGTCGGCAAATCCGGCGTCCCAGCGATGCCGAATCCCGCCCGGACTGAAATCGATGTCCTTTGAGTGGTCTTCGCCGGCGAGTGGGGGCGAGACGAGGCGCACCACATGCATGCGCGTCACGCAGCCATAGGACGAAAGAGTGCGGGCCTCCGCGGTGTTGGCGATGTTTTCGGGGAGCTTCGACGCAAGCTCTTTGATCACATGTCTCAGTCTATGGAGCTGCTTCTGCCGGGCGATCTGGCTGGTGGCCCGGCTCGCATATTGAAGGTCCTTCTGGCGCGCGAGAACCTTCGCGATGCTGTCGGGCTCAGGTCCTCTGGGCGCCCACATGTGAACGGCAAAGACAAGGCCGCTGCGGCGCGGATTATCGTCGAAGACAGCTTCGACCGGCGTATTGGAGAGAATGCCCCCGTCCCAGTAGAGCTCGCCGCCGATACGGATGGCCGGGAAGGCGGGCGGCAGCGCGCCGGAAGCCATCACGTGCCGTATCGTCAGCGGCTCGTCGCGGCTGTCGAAATAACGCATTTCGCCCGACTGCACCTCCGCCGCGCCGACGGTCAGTCGCGGTGTTCCGGCATTGAGCAATGTGGGATCGATCAGCTCTTCGAGCGTGCGTTCGAGCGGTCTCGTCGAATAATAGCCGGCAGATTCGCAGCCCAGAACTACATGCGGTCCCAATAGGGCGAGCGGATTGGGTTCGAAGAAACCACGCACGCCTGCGGCCATCGTTATCGCATTGGCAACCCACGGACCGAGGGCCCCGGCCGCCGATGCAAGCTGGGAGAGCGGAGGGTAGGTGACGCGGCGCCAGAATTCCGCGAGCCGTTCCAAACGCTTTCCGGGCGGATTGCCCGCGATCAGGCTGGCGTTGATGGCGCCGATGGACGTGCCGATGACCCAATCCGGCTCGATGCCCGCTTCGACCAGCGCCTGGTAGACTCCCGCCTGATAGGCTCCGAGCGCGCCGCCGCCCTGAAGCACCAACACGATCTGTCCGAGTGCTTCGCGGTCGAATTTCGCCGCGGAATTCTCTCTTGCCATGTTATCTGCGTCCTTCGATTCAATGCGCGGTCCAGCCGCCATCGACGGGCAGCGCGGCGCCGGTGATGGACGCGCCCGCCTCTCCCGCCAGGAACGCGCACAAGGCTCCGATTTCTTCGACGGTGGCAAAGCGCTTGTTGGGCTGCTGCGCTAGCAGCACGTCGCGGATCACCTGCTCTTTGGGAATTGCGTGGCTCTTCGCCTGATCCTCAATCTGTTTCTCGACAAGCGGCGTCCACACATAGCCCGGACAGATCGCATTCGCCGTGACGTTGAATTCTGCGCCCTCGAGCGCCGTCACTTTGGTGAGACCGAGCACGCCGTGCTTTGCTGCCACATAGGCCGATTTGAAGGGTGACCCTACCAGGCCATGCGCCGACGCGATGTTGACGATCCTGCCGAAGCGGCGCTCCTTCATGCCCTTGAATACGGCTTTGGTGGCATGGAACACGGCCGACAAATTGAGCGCGACGATGGCGTTCCATTTGTGGTCGGGAAAATCTTCGATCGGTGCGACATGCTGGATGCCGGCGTTGTTGACCAGGATGTCCACCCGGCCGAACGCGCTTTCGGCGCGCGCCGCCATGCTGCGGATTTGCTCAGGCATGGTCAGATCGGCGTCGTCGAACACGACCTTCACGCCGGCATCCTGCGCAAGCGTGGCGCGCGTACTTTCGATTTCGGTGGCACTCCCGAATCCGTTCAGCAGAATATTGGCGCCCGCGTGCGCCAGCGTTTGGGCGATGCCGAGGCCGATTCCGCTGGTCGAGCCCGTGACGATGGCCGATGTTCCGGCGAGCGGGCGTGAAGCGTTCGACGTGTTCATGGCTGTACCGCCGCTGTGGAGAAAGGAATGGGTTGGGAAATCTTGAGCGCCATGCCGAAGAACATGGCGAGCGTGAGAAAGCTGATGAGACCGATGATGGCGAGATGCTGCCTGGCACGATCGGTGTCGGCATCGGCCGGCACACGTCTCGCGAGTTTTGACCCGGCTGCCAATTTCAGCATGATCCGACTGCGTCCCTTCCATCCTTCGCGAGCGAGCGCGAAAGGCCGACATCCATTCGCACTCGCGCGCAAAAGTGTCACATGCTTTCGTCGGGTTTCATTGCGGGTGGCAGCATGTCGGCGGAAATCAGCACCGCTGGTTCCTGTCCATTGTTTCTCCACCAGTGCGAGAAGGGACCGAATTCCGAAGTGACGTCGCCGGAAGCGTGCTCGATCGGAACGGAACAGCTGCTGCGATACTCGGTGATGGAGCCGGAGACGACGTAGATATTCGCGGGCCGCGCCGCGTGGCTGTGCCAGGGGACGACGCCGCCCGGCTGCACCACGAGCTTGCGCATGCGCATCGCGCGCCCTTGGAATCCGCTTCCCAGCGGCCCCAGATCGATCGATCCGATCACTGTATCGGTGACGCCCGATGGTGCCATGGGACCGGGCTTCGTCACGTTGGTGCCGATCTTGTCGGGGGGGCAATCGCCCGCCCATGCATTTGCGCTCGTCAACGACAGCGCGCTTGCGGCCAGCGTCGCGAGCGTCAATCCGTACAACTTGCCTGAAAGCATGTCTGTGCCCTTCCATGAGAGTTCAATTCGAATCTGCGTTTCATCCGCAGAAACGATCTGTGCGCGAGATGGCGGAGCCTCCGGCTTGCCAATACCTGCTCAATGGCGAGATCGGCGCGCCGAATAGTCCTCCGCATGCGAAATCAGTCGCTTCGGGATCGCTCTCAATTCGCTGAGGTCTAAGGAAAGGTTACAGTGCGCGCGGTGGACAGCCGGAATCTGAATCGACGCGGCGACGATGGCGCCGAATTCGATTGCAATTTGCTTCTCCCTCGTATTGTACCGTCACCCCGGTCCGCGCGAGGGTGCGGACCGGAGTGCAAATTTGAGTGGGCCACCCAGACGAGATGCGTCCGAAGGTTCATTCGGTGCGCCGACGCGCGCCGGCTAGGCAGCCTGGTGAAACCGGGCCGTGACAATTTTCCTGATTCAACTCACGTTGAAAACGCTCTACGCGCAACGGGAGTAGCCGCAGGCGATGCAGGTGTCGCAATTCTCCTGGCGAATGAGCGCGGGGCTTCCGCAGCGCGGGCAGCTGCGGCCTCGAATTTCGCCCGCCGCCACCGCGACGGCCTGCACGGTCCCCGATTGAACGAGACTGTCGCGAGGCGGCATGAAGCCCGTGGCGATGAGGTGGCGCTCGATCACATCGCCGATCGCCGCGAGCAGCGAAGGCACGTATTGTCCGCCCATCCACTGGCCGCCGCGCGGATCGAACACCGCTTTCAGTTCGTCGACGACGAAGGAGACGTCGCCGCCGCGGCGGAACACGGCGCTGATCATGCGCGTGAGCGCGAGAGTCCACGCATACGCCTCCATGTTCTTGGAATTGATGAACACCTCGAACGGCCGCCGCCTTCCGTCCTTTTCCAGATCGTTGATGGTGATGTAGAAGGCGTGATCGGAATCGGGCCATTTGATCTTGTAGGTCTGGCCGAGCAGCACTTCCGGCCGGTCGAGCGGCCTCGTCATATAAACGACGCCGTGCGACTCCTCAAAATTTCGCGGGGCCGCAAGAGGCAGCACGAGCGGCAATGTCGGTTCCGCGTCGTTCTCCTGCGTACCGACCGGCATCTCTTCGGGAGCAGGGCTCGCCGCAATCTCGAGCACCGAGCCGCGGATCTCGCTCTGGCGATAGGTCGTGCAGCCCTTGCACCCCGTTTCATACGCCTTCTGGTAGATGTCCTTGAACGCCTCAAAGGAAATGCCGGCCGGAACGTTGATGGTCTTGGAGATCGAGCTGTCGATGTGGCGTTGCGCAGCGGCCTGTGCGGCGAGGTGATCGTCCGGCGACAGCGTCTGGGCGTTGACGAAATAATCGGGCAACGAAGCGCTCTCGCCGAACAGCTCGCGATATTTGCGCCACGCCGCGTCGTCGACGGTTTCTTCGCGCCGCGATCCGTCGGGCATCAAGAGCTTGCGGCCATAGGTGTAGGAGAACACGGGTTCGATGCCACTCGAAACATTCCCCGCGAAGAGGGAAATCGTTCCGGTCGGTGCAATCGAGGTGAGAAGCCCGTTGCGGATGCCATGCGCGGCAATGGCGGCACGGATATCTTGTGGCAGCGCACGCACATGCGGGCGTTCGAGGTAAGCGTCCCGGTCGAACAGGGGAAAGGCGCCCTTCTCCTTCGCGATCTCGGCCGACGCCGAATAGGCCGCATGCGACAGCGCCGAGAGCCAGCGGTCGATCAGCGCCAGACTCTCCGTCGAACCGTAACGGGCGCGGCAGAAGATCAGCGCATCTGCGAGACCGGTGACGCCAAGTCCGATGCGCCGCTTCGCCAACGCCTCCTGCCGTTGCTCGGCCAGCGGAAAGCGCGAAATATCGATCACATTGTCGAGGAGGCGCACGGCGATTGAAGTCAGGCGGGCGAGTTCGCTCTCGTCGACATGCGCGTCGTCGGCGAAGGGATTGCGCACGAGCTTCGCGAGATTGATCGAACCCAGAAGGCACGCGCCGTAAGGAGGCAACGGCTGTTCGCCGCAAGGATTGGTCGCCGAGATGGTCTCGCAATAGGCGAGGTTGTTTTCGCGGTTGATGCGGTCGATGAAGATCACGCCCGGTTCGGCATATTCGTAGGTGGCGCGCATGATGCGGTCCCACAGCGCGCGCGCGTGGACGGCGCGGAACACTTTGCCGCCGAATTTCAGCTCCCATTCCGCGTCGCGCCGGACCGCGTCCATGAAAGCATCGCTGGCCAGCACCGAGAGATTGAACATGGTGAGCTGGCCGGGCGTGCGCTTGGCCTCGATGAAGGTCTCGATGTCCGGATGATCGCAGGCGAGCGTCGCCATCATCGCGCCACGGCGCGATCCCGCCGACATGATGGTCCGGCACATCGCGTCCCACACGCCCATGAAGGACACGGGGCCCGAGGCGTCGGCGCCGACGCCCGCGACCGGCGCGCCTTTGGGGCGCAGCGTCGAGAAATCGTAACCGATGCCGCCGCCCTGCTGCATGGTGAGCGCGGCTTCGCGCAAATGGGCGAAGATGCCGCCCATATCGTCGGGAATGGCGCCCATCACGAAGCAATTGAAGAGGGTCACATTGCGCGCGGTGCCGGCGCCGGCGAGGATGCGTCCGGCCGGAATGAAACGGTGGCCGGCCAGCGCCTCGGCGAATGCAATCGACCATTCGCGCCTTTTCTCCGGCGCTTCAGCTCCGGCTGCCGCCAGCGCCACGCGCGCCCAGGTATCGGCCACATCGCGGTCGATCGGCGTGCCATCGGCCGCCTTGAAGCGGTATTTCATGTCCCAGATCTGGCGGGAAAGATCGCTCATGCGCCTGTCTTTTCCGCCATGGGCCGAAGCCGCGCAAGCGGGTTGAACAGCTAACAGCCAAAACCGTTAAAGTCAAGAATTGTTCCCATTTTGTTCTTTTCCAGTAAACGCTACGCTGCTTCGGCCTCCAGCGTGGTACGTCCTTCTCTCAGCAGGCTCTGCGTCGCCTGCTCGATGCGTTCCTCGAGCAGGGGCATGAATTCGTGTCGCTTCAGGCCGGGCGCGATGGGCGCGAGAAACTGAATCACAATCCGCCCGCGCTTCTTGAGAAAACCCGTCCAGAACAATCCGGAATTGAGCGCTACGGGAATGCAGGCAATCTCGAGCGCGCCATAGAGCGCCGCGATTCCTGGCTTGTAGTCCGGGGGAGCGCCCACGGGCTTTCGCGTTCCTTCCGGAAAGACGACAACGCCGAGCCGGTGCGCCAATGCCTCGCGCGCCGCATTGGTCATTCTGCGCAAGGCCGCGGCGCCGGCGCGGCGATCGATGGCGATCATGCCCACCTTGCGCGCATACCAGCCGTAGAACGGAATCCGCATCAATTCGCGCTTCAGCACGAAGACGGGATCGCCGATCAGATAGAACAGCGCGACCGTGTCCCACATCGACATGTGCTTGGAGGCGACGAGCACGGCTCCCGCGGGGACATCGCCGCGAACCTCGTATTCGAGTGCCACAAACACGCGCAAGCCCCACAATATGCCTGCGCACCAGCTTCGCGCCGCGATCACGGCGCCGCGTCTGGGAAGAACGAGTGCTGGCAGGAAAACAACGTGCAGGGCGATGCTCAGGAGGAGAAACCAGATGAAGAAGACAATCGAACGCAGCCAGATCATGGCGCCGATGCGTCCGCGCCGGAGGCCGCCGGACCGCCCGACACCGTGCGTTCAGCCTCGTGCTCGTGACGCCCGGTTGCGCGCAGCACGGTGGTGAGCGCGACGGCGCCCAGATACTTCGCATATTCGAACTGCAGCGTCCTGATCGAACCCGGATCGAGCCACCACTTCCGTGTCGCGAGAATCTCGGGGACGGGATACGGCACGAGCCTGACGCCGGGCATCGCCGCGGAGAATTCCGCGAGGCTGCGCGGCATGTGATAATTCGCGGTGACGATGACAAGGCTTCGGTATCCGTGAGACCGGACCCAGGCCGCAGTCTCCATTGCATTGCCGTGGGTGTTGGTTGCTGCAAAGCCGAGATCCGCGCAGCAGTCGAAGCGGCGGCCACCCTGCAGCACGCGCCGCAAATGGTCCTTGGTCATGAAAGGGTGAACGCCGGTGATCAGCAATCGCTGTCCGACGCCGCGCTCGAAAAGTGCGACCGCGGCATCCAGACGATCCTCGCCGCCCGTCAACGCCACCACGGCGTCGCCGCTCACCGCATCCGGCGCCGAACGCGGCAACTCGGCGATGAAGACGATGAAGCCCGCAAGATAGGCTATGAGAAGACCGAGAGCGCCGCGCCAGAACATGCGATCGAAGGCCGATGAGTGCGAATGCTCCAATTTCCCCCCTCGGGCCGCGCGCAGCCCCAAGCATAGCTCGCCGTCCTCCTCTTCAATAGATTCGGCCGAGCGCCGCAAGTATCGAGAGCCTCGCGGTGAGGAGGGCGATGAACCCGGAACCGGCAGGCACTACAAGAAGCCAGATCAGCTGCAAGGGGCCGAGACTGAGCGGCGGCAGAAAGGGGACGGGCTCGACGCCGGCAAATTCGAGGCTTCCGAGCGCCACGAAAAGGGCGCCGGCGAGCACGGCGCCGAACGCCGAGGCGGCGAGCGCCGATACGAAATAGTGCCATTCGAACGCGCGCGCGATGAACCCCGTGCGCGCGCCCATCACGTGAAGCAGCGACACGATTTCGTGATGGGCGGCGAGGCCGGCGCGCGTGGCGAAGGTTACCGCCGCCGCCGTCGCCACTGCGATGAGGCCGAGAATGGCGAAGGACGACCAGATGATGGCGTCGGCCGCGCGTTTCAGGCGCGATATCCACTGACCGTGATCGTCGAGCACGGAATCCGGCGCCACGTCTCTCAATCGTTTGCCGAGCGCCGCAAAGTCGATCTTGGCGCCGGGAAGAAAGGTCGCATCGACGAGGCGCGGCAACGGCAATTCCTTCACGAGCGGCGCCGAGCCCAGCCATGGCTGCACGAGCGCGCGCGCCTCCGCGTCGCTGAGCGCGTCGACCCGCAGGATGCCCTTGGTTTCCCGCAGGACGGCTGCGACCGCGTCGCTTTCCTGCTGCCATTTCGAGTCGGCAGTCGCGCCATCCGCCGGTGGAACGATCTGCACGGTCAGTCCCGCGGCCAGCCCGGCGCGCCAACGCTCGGCTGTGCGTTCGGAGACCAGCGAGGCGCAGAGCGCAAGCGCCGCCAGAAACGCCATCACCGCGATCACGACATCAAGGGGAGCGGCGCCTTCCCAGCGCGGCAGAATCCGGCCGCTTCGCTCAGCGCTCATCGTGCCGGCACTCCCAATTGCACGAGCCGGCCGTCCACGAGCCGCATCTCGCGCGCATGGGTTCGTTCGAGGAGCGAGCGGTCGTGGGTCGCGATCAGCACCGTCGTGCCCAGGCGGTTCAACTCAGCGAAGAGCCGCACGAGCCTGTGGGCGATATCGGCGTCGACATTGCCGGTCGGTTCGTCGGCGAGTAGCAAATCGGGCCGCGCGACCACCGCGCGCGCGATCGCCACTCGCTGTTGCTCGCCCCCCGACAATGTCGGTGGATTTGCGTGGAGCTTTTCGCCCAGGCCGACCCAGTCCAGCAGTTCCTGCACGTCGCGCGCGTAATCGCCGGGGCGGCGGCCCGCAAGGCGAAGGGGCAGGGCGACGTTGTCGAAGGCGGAGAGATGATCGAGCAGCCGGAAATCCTGGAACACCACACCGATGCGGCGGCGGAGCGCGGGAAAGATCGAGCGCCTGGCGGTTGCGAGATCGTGCCCAAACAGGGTGATGAGCCCACGCGTCGGCGGTTCCGCGAGAAACATCAATCGCAGCAACGTCGTCTTGCCGGCGCCCGAGGCGCCGGTGAGAAAGGTGAAGGAGCCGGCTTCGAGCAGGAAGGTGACGTCGCGCAGAACTTCGGCGCCTGCCCCGAAGCGCATTCCGACATTCTCGAACCGCAGCATCGCGTCTCGACCTAGTGTCCCGATTCCGAAATTCGCGTGATCTCCATATCGGGCTCTGGGCGAACTTCGAAACCACGACACCGGCGCGCCCCGAGGCGCCCAACCCAAAGGATGAACCGCGCATATCGCAGAGGCGCGCGCCCCACAAGTCTCGCCCGGGCGGAGCCGGACTTTCGGCTTGCGCGACAAACGGTGCGATGTCTTGTATCTGCGTTACACAAGTGTCCCGATTCCGAAATTCGCATGATCTCCATATTGGGCTCCAGGCGAACTTCGGAATCGCAGGACACTGGCAATCCATTGATTCTAGTGTCGATTTGGTTTCGAAGTTCGTCAACAAGATGGTATCGGGGCGAACTTCGAAACCATGACACCAGTGCGTGAATCGCAAGCATGATCCTCACCTGCCCGCAATGCGGGACTCGCTATCGCGCGGAGGCGGCGCAATTCCCTGCGGGCGGCCGCAAGGTCCGATGCGCAAAATGCGGTCAACTTTGGCACCAGGCAGCGCCCGAAGCCGAAGCGGAACTGAAGCTCGATCTGGAGTCTCCGGCTGCAGCCGCTTCAGGCTCCATCGGCTCCGTGGTGGCGGCGCAACGATCCGGAACGTTTTCGTCAGCCCCGCGTGGCCGAAGCTGGTCCGAAAGGCTCGGTCTTGCCGCGGGATGGATGGGTCTTGCCGCGATGATGCTTCTGATCGGCTGGACGGGCGTGAAATATCGGCAGGAGATCGCCGCGCTCTGGCCGCAATCCGCAACTCTTTATACGCTGCTCGGAATGCCGGTCAGCGCGACGGGCCTCGAGATCATCGATCCGGATTACCGCCGCGAAGTCGATGGCGGCCAGGCGGTGCTGGCGGTGACCGGCAGGCTCGTGAATGTCTCCACGCGCGAGCTTGCGGTGCCGCAGATCCGCGTGGCGCTGATCGATCGCGACGAGCGTGAACTGTGTCATTGGATGTTCAGCCCCGCTCAACCAACACTCCGCCCCGGACAATCGCTGAAATTTCAAACCCGGCTGTCCGCGCCGCCCGCGGGCACGCGGCATCTCGAAATGCGAATTGCAGCGAGCCGGGAGTGAGGAAGGGCGAGGCACCAGTGATTCTGTTCACAGAGCAGCAAATCCGCGCGCGCGTCGCGGCACTGGCCGGCGAGATTTCCGCGCTGCACGACAAGCCGGAGCTGGCACTGCCTATCCTCGTTGGCGGCTTCGTGTTCGCGGCCGATCTGCTGCGGGCGCTCGACGGGCACGGCCTGTCGCTGCCGGTCGAATTCCTGTGGCTGCGGAGCTACGGCGACGCGCGAATTTCGGTGGCCGAGCCACTCATTATCGCAGGCGTGGGTGAGAGCGCGCGCGGTCGACATGTGGTGATCGTCGACGGCGTGCTCGACCACGGTCGGACGCTCCATGCGGCCAGGCGGCTGGCGTTTGAAGCGGGGGCGCGCGCAGTCACGACCGCCGTCACGATCGACAAGCGGCGTGCCGGCGCCCTGCTGGCGGCGGATTTCGCCGCCTTCGCGGATGTGCCGCATTTCGTCGTCGGTTACGGCATGGACGATTCCGGGCGGCTGCGTTCGCTGCCCTACATCGCCGCGGTCGAATGAGCGAGATACGGGCGGTGATCTGGGATTTTGGCGGCGTGTTCACCTCTTCGCCCTTCGACGCCTTCGCGCGCTATGAGCGCGAAAAAGGCCTGCCGGCGGATTTCCTTCGGCGCGTCAACGCCGCCAATCATCTGGACAATGCATGGGCGCGATTCGAGCGCGCGGAGATCGATCTCGAGGAGTTCGACCGGGCGTTTGCCGAAGAAGCGCGCGCGTTCGGCCATCCGGTGCCGGGAAGGGAAGTGATCGCCTTGCTTGCCGGAGAAATCCGCCCGGAAATGATCGAGGCCCTCAGGCACGTTCATGCGCGGTTCAAGACCGGCTGCATCACCAATAATGTGCCGTCCAGCGAGGAAAGATCGGGCCGCGCTTTGCATGCACGCGAAATCATGGAGCTGTTCGATCACGTGATCGAGTCTTCCAGATATGGCCTGCGCAAGCCGGACCCGCGCATCTACGCGATGATGTGCGAGGCGCTCGGCGTGGCGCCGCAGGCTTGCGTCTATCTCGACGATCTCGGCGTCAACCTGAAGCCCGCCCGCGCGATGGGCATGACGACGATCAAGGTCGAAACCGCCTCACAGGCGATTGCGGAGCTGGAGAATGTGTTGGGAATGAGGTTGGGCGTCGCCCCCTCCGCCGCCGGAGCTTGTCCTCGGGCCGGCCACTGGCCGGACCCAGGGGGCGGCACCTCCCCCGCAAGCGGGGGAGGAAAGGCGACAAGCGAGAATTGATTTTCCACCCCCGTGTTCACGGGGGAGTTGCCGAGAACGCCTGGCGTCAGCCGGGCGGCACGAGGCGGAGGGGGCTACTTTCCCGACTTCCCCTAGTCGAAATCTTTCGCCAGCTCGGCGCGCGTGGCTTGCGGCAACAACGCCATGTGTCCGTAATTCGGATGGGCGATTTCCAGAACCACGCGCCCGTCGCCGTTTCGGAAACGCGCGATCGCTTCGCTCGTAAATGCGAAGCGCACCCAATGCACCGACGATGTCTTGCCGTCGGGGGTCGTGCGGTCCTCGTATTCGGCCGGCGTTCCTTCGACGCGCAGTCCCGCAACGTCCATCGCGACGCGTTCCTCGATGCCCGCGAGCTTCAGGAGCGTCGCTGCACGGCGCACCGGATCGTCGATCTCAAGCATCAGCGTCGCGATCAATTCGCGGCCCTGCGGAATGAGCGGGTTGTAAGTCTCGAGCTCGCCCGCAATCTGCGCCGCGCCGCCCTTCTCGATGTGCAGCATTTCGTGGACCTGCAGCCACATCGTGTCGTAATTTTCGAAATAGAAAGTCGCGAAGGGGCCGATCTCGACGCGGCGGTTCTTCTTGAACGGGAGAAGGCGGCTGCGAAATTCCGCGCGCCGCGCCGCGAACTCGGCAGGTGCAAGAATATCGGCTGTTGTGATGCGATGCTCGGGCGCGGACATCATGCTTCCTCCGTCAATCCATAGGCACGGGCGAAAATCTCGATGGGGTGTTCCGCCGCGCGGGGTTTGAATTCGACGCCGTCGGCCGCTGCGATCTCGCGTGCGCCCGCCAGAATGTGCGCGGCCGCCAGTGGACAATCCGAGGCGACATGGCAGCGCCCCTGTTTCGCCGCCGTGCGGAAGACCGGCCGGCCGATCTTTCGCGCCACTTCGTGGGTGGGCTTGACGACGCCGAAAGTTCCGCCATGGCCAGAGCAGCGCTCAATCATGTCGACTTGCGTATCGGGAATCAGCCGCAGCAATTCGGCCGCTTTCGGTCCCATGTTCTGCGCGCGCGCGTGGCAGGAAAGATGCACGCTGACTCCTCCAGGGACAGGTTTCAGTCCCCCCGGCAAGCCATGCGCGCGGGCGATCCTCACGACGTATTCGTCGATGTCGCGCGTGGCGGCGGCGACGCGCTTCACGTCCTCGTTCTCCGGCAGGATCAGCGGCCACTCGAATTTGAGCATCAGGCCGCAGGAAGCGGTGAGCGTGACGATTTCGAAGCCCTCGTCGATCAGTGGAACGAGGGCTTTCGAAATTTTTTCCGCCTGCTCCGCGACGCGTGCAAGGTCGGCCTGTTCGAGAAAGGGCATGCCGCAGCAGCCCGGATAGGCGATCTGCGTCTCCACGCCGATATGGTTCAGCACTGCGCGGGCCGCCTCTCCGGTGGAGGATTTGTTGAAGTTTACGAAGCAGGTGGCAAAAAGCGCAGCTTTGGGTTTCGCCGCGTAGGCGGGAGCGGTGCGGTTGATCTCGTGCGGTTGCTTTTCCACCGCCGACATGAAGGTCTTTGATTGGAATTTCGGCAGAATCGCGCGCGCATCGATGCCGAGAAGCTTGTCCATCGCGCCTCGCGTCGCCCGGTTCTCGCGCCCGGATGCCCAGTTGACGACGGGGGCGAGCGGCGCGGCGATAGAGCCGTTGCGGTCCATCTCTGCAAGCTGCCGTGCGGTGAAGTCCTTTTTGCCCGCGCGCACTTCGGCCGCGCGGTAGCGCAGCATCAGATGCGGAAAATCGACGTTGAAGGGATGCGGCGGCACATAGGGACATTTCGTCATGAAGCACATGTCGCAAAGCGTGCAGGCTTCGACGATCCCGGAGAAATCGTCGGATTTCACACCGTCCATCTCGCCCGTCGGGCCGTCGTCGATGAGCGAGAACAGCCTCGGGAATGAGTCGCAGAGATTGAAGCAGCGCCTGCAGCCGTGACAGATGTCGAAGATGCGCCGCATCTCCGCGTCGAGCTTCTCCGCGTCGGTGAAATCGTCGTCGCGCCACGCGATCGGTTCGCGTTTGGGTGCGTCGAGGCTGCCTTCGGACATGAGTCGGAACTCGATTGATTTTCCTCCCCGCTTTCCGCGGGGGAGGTGGATTGCGAAGCGAAGCGGAGCAAAGCGGAGGGGGCAAAAAGCGCATTGCCCCCTCCGCCTCCCACGGCTCAAGGCCGGGCTCGGCACCTCCCCCGCGAGCGGGGGAGGAAAAGGAGAGGGCGGCTTCAGCTACCCAGCGTGTTCAGCGCCTTCTGGAAACGGCCGGCGTGGCTCTTTTCCGCCTTGGCCAGCGTCTCGAACCAGTCGGCGATCTCGTCGAAGCCTTCCTGGCGCGCGGTGCGGGCCATGCCGGGATACATGTCGGTGTATTCGTGCGTCTCTCCCGCAATGGCGGCTTTGAGATTGAGATCCGTTCCGCCGATCGGCTCGCCGGTCGCCGGATCGCCCACCGCTTCCAGGAATTCCAGATGCCCGTGGGCATGGCCGGTCTCGCCTTCCGCAGTCGAGCGGAAGACGGCGGAGACGTCGTTGTACCCTTCGACATCGGCCTTCTGCGCGAAATAGAGATAGCGGCGGTTGGCCTGGCTCTCGCCGGCGAAAGCGTCCTTGAGATTCTGTGCGGTTTTCGAGCCCTTGAGCGTCATTTCGGATTCTCCTGTGCGAACTAACCTGCGGGAACGCGCCGCCACCCGGCCGGCGCGGCCGCCTGGGCGGACCATGCCGCCTTCGCGTGGTCCATGTCAACAGTTTAGAATTATTCTAAAGAAAGAATTTCACGGCCGTCGGATGCGGACGACCACGTCGACGCGCGCCACGGTCCGGCCCCTCGGCGGCGCAGGCAGGCCCGACACTTCGATGCCTTCACCCGCAATGTCGGTCAGGGCCGCGTCGTCCTCGTCGTAGAAATGCTGGTGAGGGCCGGTATTCGTGTCGAAATAGCTGCGTTGCGGATCGACGATGACCTGCTGCAAAAGCCCAACCGCGGTGAACTGATGCAGTGAATTGTAGACGGTGGCGAGCGAAACGCCGCAGCCGGCTTCCTGCGCCTCCTGATGCAGCAGCTCCGCTGTCACGTGGCGGTTGCCGTGACGGAAAAGAATTTCGGCCAGCCGCAAACGCTGCCGCGTGGGCCGCAATCCGGCCGCGCGCAACCTTGCGCCCATCCTCGCCCACTCCGCGGTCGGCTCCTTGTTTCGACCCATTATCTCGCTCCGGCATGCCGCTCTTGCGCGGCTGACATCCGCACCGCACTTTTGCTAGGTTACGGTACAGGTCATTGGTTAGAATACTTCTAATCTGTGAAATCGGCAACAGGTCTTTCTGACCGGGCCGCACGAACGGATGGTTTTCATGTTGGGACGCAAGCCGAGTTTCGATCTCCAGGGCCTGCTTGCCTGCGCACGCGGCGAGTTGTTCGGCGAAGGCAACGCCCGCCTTCCCCTGCCGCCGATGCTGATGTTCGACCGCATTACCCGCATTTCCGAGAGCGGCGGCAGCCAGAACAAGGGGGAAATCGAAGCCGAGCTCGATGTGCGGCCCGACCTCTGGTTCTTCAAATGTCATTTCCAGAACGATCCGGTGATGCCCGGCTGCCTGGGTCTCGACGCGATGTGGCAGCTCGTCGGCTTCTTCCTCGGCTGGCTGGGCGGGCTCGGGCGCGGGCGCGCTCTGGGCGTGGGCGAGGTCAAGTTCAGCGGAATGGTGCTGCCGAGCGCCAAACTCGTCAGCTACTACATCGATCTCAAGCGGGTGATCATGCGTCGTCTGGTCGTCGGCGTCGCCGACGGCATCATGAAGGTCGACGGCAAGGTGATCTATGAAGCGAAGGATTTGCGCGTCGGTTTGTTCACCGAACAGACGCAGGCTGCGCTTGCGACAGTTGCGGCGCCTGCCTGAGCCTGGCGGAGTTGGTAACGCGATGAACAGGGAGTTCGATCGGTGAGGCGCGTCGTCGTGACCGGCATGGGAATCGTGTCGTCGATCGGAAACAACGCCCGGGAAGTCATTTCCTCGCTGCGCGAGACCCGCTCGGGCATCACCGTCGCGGAAACCTATCGCAGCATGGGATTCCGCTGTCAGGTGCATGGCAGTGTCAAGGTGAACGTCGACGAGGTGGTCGATCGCCGCGCCCGCCGGTTCATGGGCGAGGGCGCGGCTTACAATTTCCTGGCAATGGAACAGGCGCTCGCCGATTCCGGGCTTGAAGAGAGAGATATCGTCCACCCGCGCACCGGGCTCATCATGGGGTCGGGCGGACCATCCACCCGCACCATCGTCGGGGCAGCCGACACGGCGCGCTCGGAGCCCACGAAAGGCCCCAAGCGCGTCGGGCCGTTCGCCGTGCCCAAGGCGATGTCGTCCACCTGCTCGGCCAATCTCGCGACCTGGTACAAGATCAAGGGAGTCAATTACTCGATCAGCTCGGCCTGCTCGACCAGCGCGCACTGCATCGGCAACGCGGGCGAGCTCATCCAGTGGGGCAAGCAGGACATCGTCTTCGCGGGCGGAGGAGAGGAACTCGACTGGACGCTTTCGGTGCTGTTCGATGCAATGGGCGCGATGTCGTCGCATTTCAACGATACGCCGCAGAAGGCTTCGCGCGCTTTCGACAAATCACGCGACGGCTTCGTCATTTCCGGCGGCGGCGGCGTGCTGGTGCTCGAAGAGCTCGAACACGCGAAGGCGCGCGGCGCGAAAATTCATGCCGAGCTGGTCGGTTACGGCGCGACCTCGGATGGTTACGACATGGTGGCGCCGTCGGGCGAGGGCGCGGTGCGCTGCATGCAACAGGCGCTGGCCACCGTGAACGGGCCCATCGATTACATAAATGCGCATGGAACCTCGACGCCCGTGGGCGATGCACGTGAGGTCGCCGCCCTGCGCGAAGTCTTCGGTGCGCGCGTTCCGCCGGTCAATTCCACCAAATCGCTGACCGGCCATTCGCTCGGCGCTGCGGGCGTGCACGAATCCATCTATTCGCTTCTGCAGATGCAGGAAGGGTTCATCGCGGAAAGCGCCAATATCGAGGAGCTCGATCCCGAGATCGCGGATGCACCGATCGTGCGCTCGCGCATCGACGGCGCGAAGATCGAGCGCGTCCTCTCCAACAGTTTTGGTTTCGGGGGAACAAACGCGACGCTGGTGTTCGAACGCTACCGCGCCTGAGAGGCGCATTGGAAAAAGACATGACGGTTGGCAAGGGATTGATGCAGGGCAGGCGCGGAGTGGTGATGGGGGTGGCCAACGACCATTCCATTGCCTGGGGAATCGCCCGCGCGCTGGCCGGCAACGGCGCGGACATCGCCTTCACCTATCAGGGCGAGGCGCAGGCGCGCCGTCTCAAGCCGCTCGCGGCCTCGATCGGATCGCGCATCGTTCTGCCCTGCGACGTCGAAGACGATGTGCAGCTCGACGAAGCCTTCGCCGCGCTCCGCGGCGAATGGGGCGGACTCGATTTTCTCGTGCACGCGATCGCCCATTCCGACAAGAACGAGCTCAAGGGCCGCTACGTCGATACGACGCGCGCGAACTTCGTCCGTAGCCTGAGCATCTCCTGCTATTCATTTACCGCCGTGGCGCAGCGCGCGGCGCAGCTGATGACGCCGCCCGAAAGCGGGGGAAACGGCGGTGCGCTCCTGACCCTCACCTATCTGGGCGCCAGCCGCGTCACGCCGAACTACAATGTGATGGGCGTGGCCAAGGCCGGGCTGGAGGCCAGCGTGCGCTATCTGGCGGCGGATCTCGGGCGGGACGGCATTCGCGTCAATGCGATCTCCGCTGGTCCCATGCGCACGCTTGCGGGTTCGGTGATCGGCGAGGCGCGCACGGTGTTCCGATGGAACCGTGCGCACAGTCCGCTCAAGAAGAACATCGAGCTCGATCATGTCGGCAACGCGGCGCTCTATCTTCTCAGCGATCTGTCCGCGGGCGTGACCGGCGAGATTCACTTCGTCGATGCCGGTTACAACATCGTCGGAATGCCGCCGAGCGCGGATCTGAAGGGCTGGATCGCACCCAACGGCGACAACGGCGAGCACGAGGAGCCCGAAAGGCCGACGCTGCGCGCGCGAGTGGGCGTCTAGCTGTTCACTTTCCTCCCCCGAATTCGGGGGAGGTGCCCGGGAGGGCGGAGGGGCGGAACGTCGTGGCCGGCTATTCGAAAACGCCGCTGGCGAAGAAGCTCGGCATCAAGGCCGGCGCGAAAATTCGCACCATCGCCGCTCCCGCGGGCTACCGGGACTGGCTCTCGCCACTCCCGCCGGACGTATCGTTCGCTGCTTCGGCGAAACTTTGCGATCTGGTCCATCTGTTTGCGGCATCGCTGAAAGACCTCGACCGTGAGCTGCCTAAGGCGCGCGCCGGCATCAGGCCGGATGGCGCGATCTGGGTGTCGTGGCACAAAAGATCGTCGAAGATTCCTACGGACGTCACCGAGGACGAGGTGCGCGCCCGCGCGCTCAAGACCGACCTCGTCGACGTCAAGGTCTGCGCGGTGACGGACACGTGGTCCGGCCTCAAGCTCGTGGTGCGCAAGCACCTGCGGTAAGGGGTGCGCAATTCGATCTTGCGCCCAATCGCCGCCACAATGGGCGCGCGTAGTGACTTCATGAGCGGCGGCCGCACCCTTTGACTTCCGCCGCGGAGAGTGGTTCGAAAGCAGCCGGGATCGGGCCGAAGGGCCCGGTCCGGTCTTCGGACGCGCGCGGGCCCAATGAGTGCTCGCGCAAGTCGCGCGCCCCGAAATGTGCAGACGGCGGCGCCAAAATTTGCCTATAAGGAAAGGTGTCCAGGGGCGTGAGCATGGCGATACCGGCGAAACCCGTTCGATTCCGCCTGCGGCGGAAGCATGTGTGGACCGTCCTGGCGCTGGTTCTGTGCGCCACGCCCGCTGCGGCCCAACCTGCCGGACCCCCGCGGCCGGGCTTCCCCGGCGGACCGCCGGGCGTGGGTCCCGGAGCGCAGCCTCCCGGCGAGGCCGGCCAGAACTTTCCCCCGAACGCACAGAGCGCCGGAGTGAACGAATCCACGGGCGGCATCACGCTCAATTTCGTCAATGCCGATGTGCGCGACGTGGCCAAGGCCGTGCTCGGCGATTATTTGAGGCTCAATTACGAGATCGCGGCGAACGTGACCGGCACCGTCACCATTCAGACGAGCCAGCCGCTCGCCAAGGCGCAGGTCCTGCCGGCGCTCGAGCAGGCGCTGAGCCTCAATGGGCTCGCGCTCGTGCGTTCCAACGGAATCTACGAGGTGATGCCTGTCGCCGATGCCCACAAGCAGGTGGGCACGACCGCCCCGCCCGCGACGACGAGTACCCAGGGCTACGGCATGGAGGTCGTGCATGTGAAATACGTGACCGCGACCGCGATGCAGAAGCTGCTCGAGCCGATTGCCGGCGCCGAGGGCGCCATCCGCGTCGATCCGGCGCGCAACGTGCTCATCATCGAGGGCACCGCGCAGCAGCGGCAGACCCTGCTCGAGGATGTCGCGCTGTTCGACGTCGATTGGCTTTCAGGCATGTCGTTTGCACTGTACGAACCCAAATACATGGATGCCGACGAGCTGGCCAAGGAATTGGGCGATCTGCTCGGCGGCACGGATAGTCCGATCGCGGGCGTCGTGCGTTTCGTTCCGATTGAGCGGCTGAATGCGGTTCTCGCCATCTCGCCCCAGCAGCGCTATCTCGACCAGCTGCGCGCCTGGGTTGACCGCTTCGACCGGCCCGGCGAAGGCAACGACAAGAAGATCTATGTCTATCGGGTGCAGAACGGGCGGGCGACCGACATCGCGAATACGCTGATCCACACGCTCTTCGGCGCCAGCTCGACCGAGCAGCCGACGCAGCCGACGCAAGGCCAGGGCTCCGCCGCAGCGCGCCAGGGATCATCCTCGTCGCTGACCTCCGGCCTGGGCGGCACGGGCGGCACCACCGGCGGCACATCGGGCGCCGGCGGCGGTCTCACTGGTCTCGGCGGAAGCTCGAGCTCGGGACAAGGCTCGAATACGAGTTCGCCCTCGAACAATTCGACCGGCTTGGGCGGCTCCTCGCTCTCTGCCAACCGCGGCCAGAACCCGGCCACGCCGTTTCAGCCGGTGACCACGCCGATCGAGCAGCAGGGCGCGCGCGCAGGAGGCAAATATGAAACCGTCGGCGGCGTGTCGCGCGAAAATATCAACTCGGTCAACATCACGGCCGATGAATCGAACAACGCGCTGGTGATCCTGGCGACGCCGCGCGAATACAAGGTGATCTCCGACGCCTTGCGCGATCTCGACATTCAGCCGCTGCAGGTTCTCCTCGAAGCGGCGATCGCCGAGGTCACCCTCAACAAGAACACGCAATTTGGCTTTCAATACTTCTACAAACCGAACAGCACGCCCAACAGCCTCAGCACCTTCTCGCTCACCAACGCGGCCACGCTCGCCGTGCCGCCCGCCAATCCGCTGCTCGCGGCGCTGCCGGGTTTTTCCTACATGTTCGCCAACGGCAACAGTCTGCAGGCGGTCTTGAGCGCGCTCGGCACGGAAACCCATGTCGAGGTTCTCTCGGCCCCGGAAGTGCTGGTGCTCAACAACCAGACCGCTTCGCTCCAGGTCGGCGATCAGGTGCCGATCGTCACGGCGACCTCGGTCAGCACCATCGACACCAACGCGCCGCAGGTGAACAGTGTGCAGTATCTCGACACGGGCGTGATTCTGCAGGTGACGCCGCGCGTCAACCGCGGCGGCCAGGTGATGATGGACATCGACCAGGAAGTTGCCGAACCGACTTCGACGACGAGTTCGACCATCAACTCGCCGACCATTCAGCAGCGCAAGATCGTCAGCTCGGTCTCGGTGCTCGACGGCGAAACCGTCGCGCTGGGCGGTCTGTTCAGCAACCAGGTGAGCAAGACCAAGAGCGGCATCCCGTTCCTTCAGGACATCCCCTATCTGGGAAACCTCTTCACCAATACGGGCGACGGCATCCAGAAGACCGAGCTGATGGTGCTGATCACGCCCCACGTCGTCACCGACCCGCAGCGGGCGCTGGCGGTGACGGCAGAGCTTCGCCGAAAGCTTCCCGATGCACAGCCGCTGTTCCTGCAGCAGGGGAAATGATAGTCTCGCGTTCATGAAACGCGCGCGCGAACGCGGCTGGGCGCTCATTTCCGTCCTGTGGGTGACGGCGATGCTGGCGATGATGGCCGCGGCCGCGCAGGAACTGACCCTCACCTCCGTGCGCGCGGAGCGGCGGGCTCTCGCCCGCGCCCATCTCGACTCCGATCTCGATGCGGGGATCGTGCGCGCGCTTCTCGCGCTCGACGATTCGCGGGCGGCCAACCGCTGGCGCGTGGACGGCACACCCTACGCATTTTCCTATGACGGCATCGACATGACGATCTCCGTGCAGGACGAGGACGGAAAATTCGATCTCAACGAGGCCGACGACGACACACTGCAGCCGCTGTTCGAATCGGTCGGGCTTGATTCCCGATCGGCGAGCGCCATCACCGACCGCATCGTGGAATGGCGCACCGAGCTGACGAGCAGCGATACGCACACGCTGAATGGCGGCACCGATCAGGATTACGCTGCTGCCGGCCGTCCGTGGCATCCGCGCCACGGCGATTTCCAGACGGTGTCGGAACTCAATCTGGTGCTCGGCATGACGCCGGCGCTGTTCGAAAAGGTGCGGTCCGCCCTCACCGTCTATTCGCGCAACGACAGTCCCGATCCCAATGTCGCGCCGCGCCTCGTGTTGACGGCGCTCAATCCGGGAAATCCCGGACAGGTGGACAAGATCATGTCGCAGCGCGCAGGCGGGTTTTCGGGCGTGGGCCTGTCGACGACGCAGAACAATTCGAGCGCCGCCACCGTCGCTCCAGGGTCCGACCTCTCCGGACGTGCCTTCGAGATCGATGTCGACGCCCGCTACGCCGGCCACCATTCGACGCGCAGGGTCGTGCTTGTCATGACGGGCGATACGAGCAGACCCTATCTCGTCGAGTCGTGGGAATAGGTCAGCGTCATTGAAGCGTCATTGTCGGGCGGCATCCGGTTGACGCGGCCTGCGTTCTGCGTTTGCATCGTTCGGGATTGCGCCTGGCAGGAACGATTGACGAGGACGAACATGCCTGGAACGAACATGCCGCGTGCTTGCGCGCGATTGGCGAGCGTCGCATTGCTTGCAGGACTCGTCGCGGCCTGCGGGCCTCAGAACAATGGCGGCCGCAAACAACTCGCGCAGGAAACCCGTCACGGGCAACAGGAAGGCCGCAAAGGACATGGAATCCGTGCGGCCTGCGCCGACGACATCCAGAAATATTGCGCCAGTGCCGACCGGAAGAGGCGCTGTCTGAAGCAGAATTCCGACAAGCTCAGCGACGTCTGCAAGACCGCTCTCGCCGAAGCCCGCAACAGGCGCCGCGAGCGCGGGAACGACAACACGAACAACAACAACGGCAGCAACAATACCAACAATTCGAACGCTAACAACAAAGGCAATAACGCCAGCAACTCGAATAACGGCGACGACGACGATAACTAGAAGCATTCAACCCTCCCCTTGAGGGGGCGATGATCCCGAACTTGACGAACGCAAGGGGCAGAGCTATGCCAGTTCCGGTGCCTCTTTTCATCTCGAACCGATAAATACATGTATTTTGTCAGCGTCCAGCCTCGGATCGCTGCCAATCGCTTCAGCGGTAGAAGGGATATTCTCGTCGCTAAGTGCCTTGGCAAACGTGGTCGCTGGACCCTTTAGCTTAATACTGTGGGCAGCATCGTACAGCACGCGAATCCCTTTAGAGCCCTCCAACAATGGAATAGCCGCAGCGCTGATACTGCCCTCATTTTTCCATCCGCATTGCGGCCATACCTCAAGACTCAATTCTTGGAGGAAAAGCGTATCATCAAATGCGACAATGCCTTGGTCGAATGTCACTGGACCGAACGGCTTCACCTTTCCAACAACGCGGCGAGCAGCATCCGGCGTTAACTCTCGGAGTTTGATTGCTGCCATAATCTGTTGTCGTACCGCGCGTTCATTGGCTAGCAATGAAGTAATATCTACAAGGTCTTTTTTTGTTCCTTTGGCGGCGGCAAGAACATCACTACGGGCCTTTTCTAAATCTGTCTTGCTGCTGCCCAATTCCTTTATCACGGCAGCGTCCCGCTTTTTCTCGTCATCTATAATGCCCTGGAGTTTCTGCACATCAGTGTCGGCTTGGCGTTCCTTTTGCTCCACGAAATCATGCAAGGTGTCCAGCTTTACTCCCAGCGTGCCTGCGAGCTTCACGGCCTGCTGCGCTTGGTTCTCAAGATTCGCTATTGTTCTATCATTGATGTTGTTGCTCATGACTGTTGCTACCAATGCAATCGCGGATGCTGCTACCAAAAGCCACGCGGCAAACTTAACCCAACGAACACATAGCGCGGCTAACGCTGCTACTAGAAATAACACCAAGTCGCAGATAACGACTGCTTCCCAAAAGGAAGCAGAATCAATCCAAACCGCAATTTCGGAAGATATAGACGCCATTCGCCGTCACTCGTTTGTGCAAAACATACTCATTGTGGGGCAAACATTGTGTTTGTTAGCGTTTGCCATTGTGTTCCTCTACAGAACCAGACGGCGAAAATGAAAACTCTAGCTGAATCGGCTTGGCCCCTTTCTGCGCTTCCTGAAGCGCCTGCCAGTCAGCGCGCTTCAGCATCCTGCTATGGCCTCACCAAATACGTCTTCGTTGTTGCGCTGGTTGTAAACGAAGGCGCGTTCGGCAACGTAAAGAGGAAGGTATTTGCGAGACACGTTGTGATGAATGCCGACGATGCTGCGCTTCAGAAGGCTCCAGAAACCCTCAATCGTGTTGGTGTGGACCGCACCGACAACGTACTGGCCTGCGCTGTGGCTCACGAATTCGTGCGGGAATTGATCCTTCAGGAACCGATAGGCCGAATGCTCATCCGTCGCGAGCAGGCTGACCTTTGTAGAAACCGTTTCGCGCACGAAGGCGTCTTAGGTTTTCGTGTCGGTCGCGGCGATCATGCGCGCCACTACGTTGCCCTTGCGGCTCACTGCACCGATAACGGGCGTCTTGCCGGAACCCGTGCCGCCACCCATGCCGTCGCGCTTATCCCAATGCCGATTTTTGGCTTTGCCGCCGATGAACGTCTCGTCTACTTCCACAATCCCCATAAGCTGCTTGAATTGCTTGTCCTGAAGGGCCGTGCGGATGCGATGGCACATATACCAAGCGGTTTTATAGCTTCCGAACCCCATGTATCTATGCACTTGCCGCGCGCTGACACCTTTCTTGCTGGTCAGCATGAGATGGATGACCCGAAACCACTGACGAAGGTCAACATTCGTGTTCTCAAAGATCGTTCCGACAAGGTGCGAGAAGCGATAGGACGCGCCCTCGCCGCAATCCATGCACTCCCATTTCCAATCCTGCGCCGCCATCTTGTAGACGTGATCGGAGCCGCAACGAGGGCAATAGACGCCTTCCGGCCAGCGGTGCGCGACAAGGTAAGCATCGCACGCCGCTTCGTTCGGGAACGCCTTTTCCCATTGGGCGATACTCATTTGCATGATCTGGCGGGTCTGTTTGGCGCGGGTCATATCGGCTTCCCCTGTGGACAAACCGAACATAGGCTATCCCGACCTATTCGTCAAGTAGGGGATCATCGCCCTTGAGGGAGGGTGGAAATTCATCTTCGAGCAAAGCGAGAAGAGGAATTTCGGGGAGGGGTACGGCAACCGCACCCCTCCCCGAAAATCGTTCGTGCCCGTTTATTGATGCACTATCGCTTCGCTATTTGAGTGCGGGGCACTCACGATTTTCGACCCTCCCTCAAGGGGAGGGTTGGCGCGCGATTCCGTCGCGCGCGAGCGGATGCTGAGGATCACGGCGCGGCGGATGAGCGCGTATTGCAGAAGAAAAAGCGACAATTGCACCGAAATGGGCACGATGGCGGTGAACCACGCCCAGATCTTCGGTCCGTAGACGAGCGCGACGAAGAGGTTCGCGGCTCCTATTGCAAAAACCGCCGCCGACCAGACATAGCCCCAGATCAGAGGCAGGCGCGGGGAAACGTTGTCGGTGACGATGGGCGGCAGGTAGCGCGCCATCCAGTTGGGACGCAGCATCACGCTTCCGATCGCAAGCGCACCGATCGTCGGCTTGACCATGATGAAGCGGGGATCGCGCGTGAGCAGCGTGGCCGAACCCAGCACCACCACGAGGGCGAGGCTCGCCCATTGCATCAGGTCGATCTTGCGGCCGCGTCCTTTCAGGAGGGCGATCTGCGCGCATCCGGCCGCAATGCCGGCGCCCACGCCCCAGGTGATGTTGCCCGTGATCGAATAGGCCGCGACGAAGACAATGGTGGAGAGAAAATCCGAGGCGATGGGGCGAAACGCCCGCAGCAGATTCATCATCGCGGCACCCAGTTGCCATGGAATCCGAACGGCACGCGCCGAGACAGATGCGCAATGCCAACGGGACCTCTTGCCACATCCGTCGCATCGAACACGGCTACGTCGCTTCTGTCTTCGCCACCCTGGTAGACCACCGAAAGGAGCCAGCCGTCTCCTTCACCTTCGCCGCGCGGAACGAAAACGGGTTCGCCGGGCGACGATCCCTCAGGGAACACGAATACGTCCTTGCGCCCGGATTGCACATCGATATGCGCAATGGAATCGAAAGAGAGCGCGGCGCCGTCGCGCGAGCCGGCGGCGAAATAGCCGTGCCGGTAGGGAAGGCCCGCGCGCCTCTCGTCGAAGCGCGGAAACTCGCCCGGCAGATCGTCGATGGTTTCGCGCGATATCGTGTCGGTCTTGCCGGAGAGATCGAATGTCCAGCGGGTCAGCTTCGCGCTTGAGGACTCGCCGCGCGAGCCGTCCGCATTGGGGAACAGGGGCGCGGTTTCGTATTGCATCAGGTCGGCGAACAGCCGGTCGCCGTCCTCCCACATGTTCATGGGATGGAACACATAGCAGGGATCGGTGGTGAACCAGCGCATCGAATCGACGCCCGCGTCGCGCCGCATGAGGCCGACATGGGAACCCTTGTCCGGCTCCCAGGCGAAAGCGGGTCCGCCCTGCATCGCGCGCTCGAGGCTGCCGGCGAGTGGCAGCACGGGAAAGGCCACATGGGATTTGGTGACAAGGAAATCGTGGATCATGCTCGCATAGGGCGCGGCAAACGCGTCGAGACGCGAGACTTTTCCGTTGCGGTCCACGACGCCATAGGCAATCCGGTTGGAGAAGAATTCTTCGCCGGCCATGTAGCCGAAGAACACGAGTTCGCCCGTGTCCGGGTCGATCTTGGGATGCGCCGTGAAACGGTTCTCGCAGCCCGCATAGGGAACGTAACCGAGGGGCTCGAGCGTCAGCGCGTCGAGCTCGAAGGGCTGATGTCCTTCCTCCAGGGCGAGCAGTCTCTTCGCGTGCCAGACGATGTTGGTGTTGGCGACGCCGGAATCGGTTCCGAGCGCAGCCGGATCGCTGGTCAGGGGGTTGCCGAAATTGCCGAACAGCGAACGGCCTGCCGCATGTTCGAGCGACCATTTCGGCGTGCGGACGAAGCGGTTGCGATATGAGACTTTGCCGTCCGCGAACGAGAAGGCGTGAATCATGCCGTCTCCCGCGAACCAGTGGTGGTCCCGATCGCGCGGCTCGAATTGCGGGTTGGGACCGTTGCGGAACAACGTGCCTGAGAGATCGCAGGGAATCTCTCCTTCCACGGGCAGATCGGGGAAGTCGTCCTCGCTGCGGACGGGTGCGAAATTGCCGGAGAGGAAGGGATCAATTCGGGCGGGAGCATTCATGCCGGCACTCCATTTCACGGTTGTATACAATGTAAATGTATGATGTAAAGAATCAGGCGTCAAGCGGAAACCGTCGAGAATGCCAAGAGTATTGACCCAGGGCGAAGTAAGCGATTTCAAGGAGCGCCTGTGCGATGCGGCCGCGCACCTTTTTTTCACGAAGGGAGCGGAGGGCTTCACGCTGCGCGAGCTTGCCGCCGCGCTGGGCGTCAGCCCGATGACTCCTTACCGCTATTTCAAGGACAAGGATGCGATCCTTGCCGCGGTGCGGACGCGCGCTTTCGACAAATTTTCCCGCGCGCTGGAGGACGCCTTTGCCGGGCCGGGCGACGCACCGTCACGCGCCAGCGCTGCGGGCGAGGCATATATCCGCTTCGCACTCGAAGACCCCACTTCATACAAACTCATGTTTGACCTGTCGCAGGACGACGCGCTCCATCCGGAGCTGGCCGAAGCGGGCGCCCGCGCGCGCCTCGCGCTGACGCGGCACATCCATCCGCTGGTGGAGGCGGGCATTCTCGAAGGCGATCCCGTCCTGATCGGTCACATTTTCTGGGCGATGCTCCACGGCGCGGTGATGCTCCGGCTGGCGGGAAAGCTCGATTGCGATTTCACCACAATGGTCGGGGAGGCCTTTCGCGCCCTTGTCTCGGGTTTCCGCCCGAAGGGCAGGTAGCAGTTCGTTTCTGCAGCGGGACCGACGACCGGAATCGAAGTCGAGTGATACAAAAAAGTTTTAGCGCGGAGTACGCAGAGGTTTCGCCGAGGACGCGGAGGAAGACCGGCGCGCCTGCGGCGCGCAATGTTCCTCTGCGTCCCTCTGCGTTGCCTCAGCGCCCTCTGCGCTAAAGTTTTTTTCCTGCCAGAATTTCGTACAATGTGGGGCGCCTTCAAACATGCCCGCGAAACCTCGTCCGACCCGCAGACCGCATGACGTCCAATCCGATTTACTGTAGCCGCGAAGATTGCGCGGCGATGGATGCCGCCGATCCGCTCGCCCATGCGCGAACGCGCTTTGTCCTTCCCGACGACATTGTCTATCTCGACGGCAATTCGCTGGGACCGCTGCCGGCTAAAACGCCCGCGCGTCTCACCGAGACCGTTGCGCACGAATGGGGCAAGGATCTCATTCGCAGCTGGAACGCCCATGACTGGATCGGCATGCCTCAACGCATCGGCGCGCGGATTGCGCCTTTGATCGGCGCGCATGCCGACGAGGTGATTGTCGCGGATTCCACCTCCGTCAATCTGTTCAGGCTCGCCGGCGCCGCGATCCGCCACATGGCGCCGCGGCAGGTGATCGTGTCGGAGCGTGGAAACTTTCCGACCGATCTCTATGTGCTGCAGGGCCTGGCAAAATTGCTCGACGGCGCGATCGAATTGCGCGTGGTGGCGCCTGAGGACATTCCGGGGGCGATCACATCCGACACTGCGCTCGTCGCTTTGACGCATATCCACTACAAGACAGGCGCCATTCACGACATGTCCGCGCTGACGCGCGCGGCGCACGACGCCGGCGCCCTGATCCTTTGGGATCTCAGCCACAGCGCGGGCGCCGTCGAGCTGTTCCTCGATCGCGACGACGTCGATCTCGCCATCGGCTGCGGTTACAAATACCTGAACGGCGGACCGGGAGCGCCCGCCTTCGTCCATGTGGCGCGGCGGCTTCAGGAAAAGCTGGACCCTCCGCTCAGCGGCTGGATGGGGCACGCCGCGCCCTTCGAGTTCGGCGACGAATACCGTCCGGCGAGGGGAATCCTGCGCCAGCTCTGCGGCACGCCGCCCGTGCTGGGGATGGCCGCGCTCGCCGAAGGCATCGCCACCTTCGACGGCATTGCGATGGGCGAGGTGCGCAGGAAATCGATGGCGCTTGGAAATCTCCTCATCGATCTCGTCGATGCGCGCTGTCGGGAATTCGACCTGGCGTGTCGGCGGGAAGCGGGCGAGCGCGGCAGCCAGGTCACGCTCCGCCATCGCCACGGCTATGCGATCATGCAGGCGCTGATCGACAGAGGCGTGATCGGCGATTTCCGCGCGCCCGACGTCCTGCGCTTCGGCCTCACGCCTCTATATACGCGTTACGTCGATATCTGGGACGCCGTCGATCGCCTTCGCGCGATCATGGATGACGGTTCATGGCGCGACGAACGCTATCGGACCCGAGCGGCAGTGACATGAAGGGAGCGAGCTGCGTTCGAATTGCCGCGGACCGTCCCCCTCCGTCTCGCCCGGCCCATGAGTTTGTTTTCCGCCCGCGCTTCGCGCGGACCGGGGCCGGGCTCGACACCTCCCCCGCGCCAGCGCGGGGGAGGAAAGACAAAAGTGGGCGAAACGCTTTCCTCCCCCGCGCGCTTGCGCGTGGGAGAGGTGCTGAGAGCGCCCGCCGTCAGGCGGGCGAATCGAGCCGGAGGGGGCTAAGCGCCCGCGAAGGCAATGCTCGCAGTGCTATTGCACCAGCGACGCGTAGGCCTGGCCGGGGACGCTAATGGTCTGCACGCCCGTGCCCGTGCAGCTATTTCCGACATTCGTCGAACCGCTGAAGGTGATCACGTCCCCGACAAGCTGCGTGCAGGTGCTACCGGCGTTGGACCCGCCGGAATAGGTAATCTGCTGCGTCGGATAATAGAGAACGCCAGTGAGAGTGGACGCCGAAGAGCCGCTGATATTGTTGTTGTTCGACGTGGTTGCGGTCCGGTCGCCGAAAAACAGGATCCCGGCATAGGTTCCAGTCGTTGGGGCGCTCAGCGTGGCCGTGGCCGAACCGCTGATCGCCGTCGTTCCGCTCTTGGTGATGTAGAAGGTCACGCCGGTTCCCGTGACACTCGAGCTGCCCTGGATCGCCAGATTTCCGACCACATAGTATTGGCCGGACGCAAAGGTCGCGGTCCCGTTGACGGAAAGTCCATGGCAATAGTAGCCCGCCTGTATAGTTGCCGGCAGGGTCGGAACCGACAGGCACTGACTTGTAGGCAGGATCGGTGTGGCGACCGTTGCGTACGGATCGGCAACGGACGATTGATGCGTTTTGGCGGCGCTGCAGGCCGTCAGCGTAAGTCCGGAGTTCAGATTGTCGCCGCCGACCGCAAATGTGCAAGCGGCCGTCATCTTCGCCGAGCCGCTCATATCGAACGCGTCGCTGTTGTTCGAATCGGAGACGACGTCGCAATGCGGCGCGTTCACGTTCGCGGAACCGCTGACCGTTATTGCCTGATGCGCGGTCGCATCGAGGGCGAGGACGCAGG
Organism: Rhizomicrobium sp.; assembly: GCA_036495845.1. Taxonomy (GTDB): domain Bacteria; phylum Pseudomonadota; class Alphaproteobacteria; order Micropepsales; family Micropepsaceae; genus Rhizomicrobium. Next base: position 12,977 of record DASXMF010000093.1, on the reverse strand, counting down.
CAGTCGAGGTCTGCTTAAGCTCGGCATAGGCGGTGGCCTGGACCGGCAAGGTGCTGTTCGGTTCGATCAGGCGCGAAAGGAGCAACGGTACGCTGGTCGAGACGACGACCTTAACAGCCTGGTTGCCGTCGCCGGTGGGCGAGGTAACAACCGTGCCGACGGCATCGGCGCTTGGCAGCCCGTTGAGGGTAGAGGCTCTCGACACTGTCGTCTGCATCGCCGTGACCGAATCGTTCACAGAGTAATTCGTTGCGCCCGCCATCGCCGCGATGTCGGCATAGCGCTGATCCTCGATGCGGCTGAACAACCCGTTTCCGTATTCCGCGACAAGGCCTCCTACGCCCACGGTCGCTGTCATCATCAGCGCCGCGATGGCCGAGATGTTGCCTCGGCCGTTGCGGAAAAAGCCTTTCGACATGAGACGATACCTTCTGCACCTTGCAGATGCGAAGATGCGTGCTGATCGCAAACAAATGCTTCAAATTTGGGCGCAAAAATATTGTAAATTCTCTGTGCCGCGTCACATGGCTCGGTTTACAACCTGGACGTTGGCGGCCCGGGAAACGGGGACAGGCGCGACCCACCTCTTTCCCGGGCAAAGCGAGACTGGAAAACGACGGTTAATCCTGTCGATGGTCGCGACATTGGCGGCGCCAGGATGATCGCAGTCGCCGCCCGCCCACGAAACGATTTGCTCACCAATATACTCTTTCTTTTCACACGCGGCTCGGTTGGGTGTTTTCTGCAAAGACGGACGGGTGGGTGCAGGATATGCGGAACAGTTTGCGCCGCGCCTTCGGATCGAATGCCCCGCTCTGCTGGATGTCTCGATGAGCGATCCGCAGATGGATTCCGCAAGCGCGCCTGCTAACGAATATTTCACGGGACGCCCTTAGGCTGTTCTGCACCCGTCTAACGGTCGGGGCGTAGCGAGAGCGACCGGGTCCCGAGGTCCCTGCCTGAAGGCGGCCCGGTTGTTCGCTCGCGTCACAATAGTTGCCGCTTGTTAAACGAGACGTGCACAAACAATGCCGCGAAAAAGAACATTATTCCACGCCGACCGAATCTCGTCGCCGGCGGAACTCATGGCAACGGTAGTTTAGGTGAGAAGGTACTTCGATTTCTTCAAACTCTCCCAGCCGCCACTGCCAAAGGAGTTAGGCGATTTTCTCAACTGTGATTTGCTAATTACGGAGATGGAAGATTCCGACGGCAATCGAAATGGGACAATCACCTTCATTCGCGCCAATTGCGAAATCTGCTACGAGCATGAGTGGATTATTTATGCCACCAGAAGCCCGTCCGGAATATCCAGGTTCATTTGACGCGTCCTCATCCTCTCAAACCATTTGACATGACTATAAATACCGTCCGGCGTTATCTTGTCCCTCGGAGACGCACTTGAGAATTCGACATAGTTGGAACTGGAGCGGAAAGTGGCGCGGATAGGGAACTATGCGCGAGACAGCCGGGCGCTCGCTTTGGCGCTGTTGGGCGCCGCCGTGGCGGGATTTCTGTTTACGCTTCTGATTTGACCACCTGGCAAATCGAAGACGTTTCTAATCGCATAGTCCGGCTCGCGGTCGAGGTTCGGATCGCACGCCCGAAAGGGAGCGTGGAACGCATACATCGTGCTCCCCTCTACTGCACGAGCAAGGCGTAGGTCTGGCCGGGCGAATAGAACGTTTTGACGCCTGTTCCGGAACAGGAGTTGGAGACCGTTGTTGAGCCGGTCATCGTGATCATGTCCGCGATGAGTTGGGTGCAGGTCATCGGCCCTCCGGAATTGCCCGAGTAGGTGAGTTGCTGCGTTGGGAAGTAAAGTACGCCTGTAAGCGTGGAACTGCTGGTTCCTACGATCTGATTGCTGTTGGAGTTCGTTGCCGTCCGGTCGCCGAAAAACAGGATGCCGGCGTACGTGCCGCTTGTCGGCGCGCTCAATGTGACGGTTGAGGTTCCGGCGATGTAGGTCGTCCCCTTTTTGGTGACATAGAACGTGACTCCGGTTCCAGTCACCGTGCCGTTACCCTGGATGGCGAAATTTCCATCGACGTAGTAGACGCCGGGCGAGAAGGTCGCGCTGCCGGAGATCGACAGGCCGTTGCAGTAATATCCGGCCGGCAGAGTCGCCGGCAATTGCGGAACGGTTCGGCAAACGCCCGATCCAGAGGTCGGGGCGGCCACGGAAGAATAGGGATCCGGCGTCGACGCCGCATGGGCGTCGGGCGCTGCGCATGAAGTTTCAACCAGCGCGGACCCGCTAATCCCACCCACGGCAATCGCGCAGGCCGTGGTCATTTGGGAGGAACCGCCGATGTCAAATGAATCGCTGTTGTTGGAATCGGACACGGCATCGCAATGCGGCGCTTGCACATTTCCGTTGCCGGTAACTGAGATTGCCTTGGCCGCGGTCGCATCAAGCGCAAGGATGCAGTCCGTCGAACTGGGCTTGATTTCGGCGTATGCAACTGCCTGTACGGACAAGGTGCTATTTGGCCGCAGCATCCGGGACAGCATCAGAGGAACGCTTGTAGAGACGATTACCTTGACAGCCTGATTGCCGTCTCCAGACGGCGAAGTGACGAGGGAGGCCACGGCTGCGCTGCTCGAGAGGCCGTTCAGGGTGGCGGAACGGGAGACCGTGCCGTTCATGACCGACACCGAGTTGCTGATTCCGTAATTTGCCGCGCCGGCCATCGCCGCCACATCGGCATAGCGCTGATCCTCGATGCGGCTGAACAACCCGTTTCCGTATTCCGCGACAAGGCCAGCCATTCCCGCGGCCCCGGTCATCATCAGCGCGGACAGTACAGCGATATTTCCGCGGCAATTTCGGAAATAATGATTCAACATTTATCTATATCCCCAGCCTTCTGCCCGCGAACGATGCGCCCCTGGCTCCTAACGATCTGTTGAGAATCGTTACGGAAATCATTCTAAATCCGGGATGTTCTTACGGACCGGCACGAAGAGTAAGCGAAACGCTAAAATGAGCCAGGCTTCGGTAATCAAGTCCCCGGGAGGGTCGAACACAGAATTCGACGGTATTGCGAGTTCAGGTTCGAAGGGGCGTCGGACCTGAACCTATTCCCGACGGCCTGGGGGAAGCCGTTGAGCTACTGCACCAGCGAGGCGTAGTTCATCCCGGGAGTGGAGAACGGATTGACGCCCGTCCCTGAACATGAGTTGGAGACCGTCGTCGAGCCGGTGAACGTGATCGTGTCGCCGATCAACTGAGTGCAGGTGGTCGCCGCTCCGGAGTTACCCGAATAGGTGATCTGCTGTGTCGGGAAATACAGGACTCCCGTGAGCGTGGAGCTATTCGATCCGTTGATCTTGTTGTCGCTGGAATTGCTCGCGCTCCTGTCGCCGAAGAACAATATTCCGGCATATGTCCCGCTCGTGGGCGCGCTGAGCGTCACGGTGGCCGAGCCGCTCATCGAGAATGTTCCGTTTTTGGTAATGTAGAACATCACGTCGGTTCCCGTGACGGTCGACCCGCCCTGAAGCGAGAAACCCCCGTCGATATAGTAGATGCCGGACGAGAACGTCGCGGCACCGGAGATGCTTATTCCGCTGCAATAATGACCGGGAGAATAGGTAACCAGAGATTTCGGAATGGTGACGCATGGTCCCGAACCGACCGAGGTCGGCACCGGAAGCGACGCGTAGGGGTCGGGGGTCGAGGCCGCAGGCGTGTCCGGATTGGTGCAGACGGTTTCCTGCAGTCCGGATCCGCCGCTGATACCGCCCACCGCGATCGCGCAGGATGTCGTCAATTGTGCAGAGTTGCCCACATCGAAGGCGTCGCTGTTGGCAGAATCGGAAACGACGTTGCAATGCGGCGCCTGCACGTCTGCATTGCCACCGATCTTGATCGCCTCCTGAGCCGTTGCGTCGAGGGCGAGAATGCAATCCATGGAACTCGGCTTGATTTCCGCGTACGCGGCCGCCTGGACGGGCAACGAGCTCCGCGACGAGACAAAGCGGGAAAACATCAGCGGAACACTCGACGAGACGATGACTTTGACCGCCTGGTTGCCGTCGCCCGTGGGCGAGGAGACGATGGACGCCACCGCGGCGCTGCCCGACAGACCGTTGAGGGTCGCGGATCGGGAAACGGTGTCCGTCATCGCCGAGACGGAATTGTTCGCCGCGTAATTGTTCGCCCCGGCGAGCGCCGCCACGTCGGCGGAACGCTGGTCCTCGATGCGGTTGAACAGGCCGTCGCCGTATTCGGCCACGAGGCCGGCCATTCCCGCAGTGGCCGTCATCGTGACTGCCGCGATGATCGCGATGTTGCCGCCGCGATCCCGTAAAAATCGATTCAACATTTAATGAGCCCCTAGCAATACGCCGCGCCGTTGCCGAGCACTACGACTTCCGCCGTTAGTAGTTTGGTTAGAAATGTTGCGAAATCCACTCCAAGCTTCGTAGATGGTTACGATTCGTTAGGAGAGTATGGCGGCAGGCCTGAAGTTGCTTGGCCAGGCGTGCGACGAAGATCTGGGAGGGTCGGTCATTTACCAAGATCGCAGAATTTGGCTCGACTGAAATTCTTGTTTTGCGGTCGAAATGTTGTCGGTGCGCTTTACATTTTTTGCGACTGCCAATGGCAGGAATCAGAAGAAATTGTTACAGATCAATAAGTTAGCAAAACTGGCACAGCTATTGCTACCTGTATTGCGGGTGACCGACTCGAAGAGGAATTTGCAATGCGCACGACGAAGCTTGGTGTTCTTGGAATTTTTGGGGCCGGCGCATTTCTCGCTTTTGCCTTGGTGGGATCGGCTTCTGCGACCCCGATCTGCTCAACGGATCCCTGCAGTATAAGTTTCGACCTATACGATGGCAGTGGAGGTCCTCCGCCGGGCCCCTATGCCAGCATGATGCTGACCGGCGACGGCGCGGGCAATGTGGGGGTTGATCTGAGTCCCACCAGCGGCATGGGCTTCGTGAGCACCGGCGCCGGCGAAACGCTGTTGTTCGATCTGAGCGGGACTTCGACGATAACGATCACTGGCCTGACGTCCGGTTTCAAGCTGTTGAATTCGACCGGTAACTGCGCCACGAGCTGCACAGCGAGCGACGGATCGATTCACGCCGACGGCACGGGCACCTGGCAATTCGCAATCGACTGCAGCACGGCCTGCGGGACCGGGGGCAACATGCCCTTTACGGGCCACGTGAAGTTCACCATCGACGGGATCAGCGTTTCCCAGTTTGTCGTGAACGGCAACGGCTTCTCCTTCGGGTCCGACATTTGCACGCATGTGGGCCAAAGCGGTTGCACGGGGTTGACGGGCGACATCACGGCCGGCAACGGAACGCTTCAGCAAGTGCCGGAGCCCGCTACGCTCTCGCTCTTCGGCACGGGCCTGCTCGCGCTGGGCGCGATGGCGCGCCGACGCCGCAAGGCGAAGAACGCCTGATCCAATCGGGGTCTCTCTGAAAACGGCGCCTTCGGGCGCCGTTTTTTTTGCGGGGTGTCGAGCCGCTGGCGACGTCAAATCGGACTTAAACCGGCCCGAGCGTCTCGCTCAAAAGTTCGCGCATTGCGGACCAGGAGCGTCTGTCCGTCGGCTCGTGATAGGCGAATCCCCGCAACCCGAGCGCATCGATGCTCTTGTCGGTGAAGCTGTGCGCGGCGTGGCTGTAGACGAGAAGCTGCCAATCCGCGCCGCACGCATTCATCAGCTCGATGAATTTCTCCCGGGCCGCCGCCGGGATCAGCGGATCGTCCGCACCCGCACAGACCATCACTTTGCCGCCGATCGGGCGATCGTCACGTTCGGGGAGATTGGTCAATCCCGGGTGAAACGCCACCACCGAGGCGAGGCCCGTGCCCATGCGCGCCAGCTCGAGAACCAGCCCGCCGCCGAAACAATAGCCGATCGCGGCGATGCGTTGCGTATCGACGTTCGCCGTGTGCTTCAGCATGTCGAGACCGGCAAGCGCGCGCTTATGCAACAGCGGCGGATCCGCAAGCAGGGATCGAAGAAGGGCTTGCGCCTGGTCGATACTTGTTGCGATCTCGCCATACATGTCGAGCGCGAAGGCGACGTAGCCGAGCCCGGCCAGCATGCGCGCGCGTTCTTTCGCGTGCCCGGTAAGGCCGCTGCCTTGGTGGCAGACGAGAATGCCGGGCCGCAAGGCGCCGCGCGTTTCGTCATCGGCGAGATAACCCGTCAGCGCGATTCCGTCGACCTCATAGCGAATGTCTTTCGCGATCATCGAACCCCTTTCGATATTTTTTACGCCAGATCGATCGCATACCGTTTGAGATCGGCGAGTGCGCAATGTTCGAGTGCGTCTTCGTGGGTCGCGCGAAGGACCACGCGCGGAGGATGGCCGGCTTCGAGGGCTTCCTGCCAGCGCGGCGCGCACAGGCACCAGCGGTCGCCCTCCTTCAACCCCGGAAATCCGAACTCCGGCAGCGGCGTAGAGAGATCGTTGCCCGCCGACTTCGAGAATTGAAGAAAGGCTTCGGTGACGACCACGCAGACCGTATGACTGCCGACGTCCTGCGCACCGGTGTCGCAGCAGCCATTGCGGAAGAACCCGGTCATGGGGCTGGTCGAGCAATTCTCCAGCGCGCCGCCGAAGACGTTGCGCGACGGCTTGCCGAAACTCCGACGCCGAGGCTCCATGGACATGGTCCGGAAATTAGAACCCGCCCAACGTTGCTAAATCAAGCGCCGCAGCGACCCCTCGCCCGATTTGGAGCGAGACTGCGAACTGCGTCGACACCGGAAAATCAACAGGAAACTTCCCTCTCCCCTTGTGGGAGAGGGGCTGAACACGAATAACTCTAAAGCGTTTCGTCGCGGGTGAGGGGTCCGTGAAGCACGAACTCGCGCGCAAGCTCCGGCGAGATCAAACCGAAGTCGAGCGAAAATTGTGGTACGCTTTGCGTGGCCGGCGATTTTGCTCCTTCAAATTCCGTCGGCAACAGCCGATCGGCCCCTACGTCGTCGACTTCATCTGCTTCGAAGCCAAACTTGTCATCGAGCTCGACGGCGGTCAGCACGGATTGTCCGAGAACGCTCAGGCCGAATGGAACCGCACCACCTTTCTCGTCCGCCAAGGATTCCGCGTCCTGCGTTTCTGGAATCACGAAATGCGGTTGAATTTCGACGGCGTGATTGACACCATCTATCGCGCGATCGGCGGATGACCCCTCACCCGCACCTGAGCAGAATTCGCTACCGGTATTTGCATCCCTCTCCCACAGGAGGAGAGGGTAATTCGGAGCCTTGCATCAAGGTCAGTAAATCAGCAGGTAGAGTTCCCTCTACCCGTGTGGGAGAGGGGTGAAGCAGGCACCGGTGCAACCACTTGAGCGCGGGTGAGGGATGCGGGACCAAATGCCCACAAGCAGAGTGTTGTCTGTAGCGCTCGTCCTTTTCTCGCTTGTCGTGACGGCGGCGCAGGCGGGGATCGATCCGTCCCTGTTCCAGGAATTGAAGTGGCGCTCGATCGGTCCGTTCCGCGGCGGACGCGTTCTCGCGGTCGCGGGCGTGCCGAGCGAGCCGTTGCATTTCTATTTCGGCGCGGTGAACGGCGGAGTGTGGGAAACGCGCGATGCGGGGCGCACCTGGTCGGCCATCTTCGATAAAGCGGGCGTGGGCTCGATCGGCGCGCTCGCGATCGCGCCCTCGAAACCGCAGATCGTCTATGTCGGCACGGGCGAAGCGGACATGCGTTCCGATATCGCCCAGGGCATCGGCATGTTCCGCTCCGACGACGCCGGCCGGCACTGGCGCGCGATCGGACTCTCCGACACGCAGCAGATCGGCAAGATTCTCGTCGATCCCCGCAATCCCGATGTCGTGCTCGTCGCCGCGCTCGGTCATCCCTACGGTCCCAATTCAGAACGCGGTGTGTTCCGTTCCGTGGACGGCGGCAAGAGCTGGACGAAAACCCTGTTCAGGAATGCGGATACCGGCGCGATCGATCTCGTCTTTCGTCCCGGCAATCCGGATATCGTCTACGGGGCTTTGTGGCAGACGCGCCGGCCGCCCTGGAATGTCTATCCGCCGTCCAATGGTCCGGGGAGCGGCCTTTACAAATCCACCGATAATGGCCGCAGCTGGACGCAAATCGCCGGACACGGATTGCCCAAAGCGCCCGGACGCATCGGATTGGCGATTGCGCCGGGCAAGCCTGATCGCATCTTTGCGCTGATCGACGGAGACCAGGCCGGGCTTTACCGCTCCGACAATGCGGGCGCGAATTGGGACATGGTCGGCAGCGATCCCCGCATCTTCGATCGCGCGTGGTATTTCGCCGGCGTCGCCGTCAATCCGAAGAACGCCGACGAAGTTTATGTCTGCGACACCATCGTGCTGCGCTCCATGGACGGCGGCCGCCATTTCCTGCCGCTCAAGGGCGATCCGACCGGCGACGATTTTCACACGCTGTGGTTCGATCCCGCGAATCCGGACAAGCGGATTCTCGGCAGCGATCAGGGCGCGCAGATTACGCTGAACGGCGGGGTCACTTGGAGCTCGTGGTACAACCAGCCGACGGGACAATTCTATCACGTCATCACCGACAACCGCTTTCCCTATCGCGTCTATGGTGCGCAACAGGATTCGGGTGCGGCGGGCGTGCCAAGCCGCACCGGCAGCATCGACGGAATCGCCATGCCGGAATTCCACGAGATCGCAGCCGGCGGCGAGAGCGACAACATCGCGCCGGATCCCGAAGATCCCGACATCGTCTATGGCGGGCGTGTCGACCGTCTCGACCTACGCTCGGGACAGATACGCAATGTCGATCCCGTTCTCGCGTTTCCCGGCAGATATCGCGGGACCTGGACCCTGCCGCTCGTATTCGGGCCGCGCGACCACGCACTCTATTTCGGAAATCAGCGCATCTTTCGAACCGTCGATGACGGGCGGCACTGGCAGCCCATCAGCCCTGATCTCACGCGGCCCAACCCCGGCGTGCCGGCCAATCTCGATGCCTCCGCCGCGGCCGACGAAGATCACATCGGCGCGCGCCGCGGTGTCGTCTATGCGATCGGACCCTCGCCGCGCGATGCGCATCTGATCTGGGCCGGCACCGATGACGGCCTGGTCTGGCGCACCACGGATGGCGGCGCACATTGGCAGAACGTCACGCCGAGAGATCTTGCGGCATGGTCCAAGATCGGCACCATCGAGCCGTCGCATTTCAGCGACGATGCCGCCTACATCGCGGTCGATCGTCACCGGCTCGACGATTTCGCACCCTACATCTTTCGCACGCGCGATGGCGGCCGCAGCTGGACGCCGATCGCGAGCGGAATCGCCATCGGCGGCGTGCTCAATGCGGTCAACGTCGTGCGCGAGGATCCGCTTCGACCGGGACTGCTCTACGCAGGTACGGAGCGCGGCCTGTTCGTTTCTTTCGACGATGGCGGTTCATGGCAAGGATTGCAGAACGGGCTCCCGCCGACATCGGTGCGTGACATCGAGATTCACGGCGACGATCTCGTGATTGCCACGCACGGCCGCGGTTTCTACATCATGGACGACATTGCGCCGTTGCGCGAGCTGGCCGACGATCCCTCGCGCGGCGCGCGGCTGTTTCTGCCGGCCGTCGCTTATCGAGTGCGGCATTCCGAATTCACCGGCACGCCGATGCCGAAAGACGAGCCGCTGGCGCCCAATCCTCCCGATGGCGCGCCCATCGATTATGTCCTGCCGGCGCGTGTGAACGGCCCGGTCGGCCTGACCATATTCGATGCAGGTGGCGAAATCGTGCGCCGCTTCTCGAGCGATAGGCCCGCGCCGCCGCCCGACATTTCCAAAATCAAAAGCACGCCGGATTGGATTCCTGTTCCCATTCCCCTTCGCGCGAGTCCGGGCGAGCATCGCTTCGTATGGGATCTTCATTACGCGACCGGGCTTCGCAGCGAGGAGCCCGAGCACCAGGCGAAAGGCGTGTGGGCGCCGCCGGGCCGATATGAAATCGTTCTTGGCGTGAATGGCACGAGCCTGCGCCAGAAGCTGACGCTGAACCCCGATCCGCGCATCCGCGCGGATACCGCGGACTATCGCCGCGAGTTCGAGCTTGCGCGGTCGATCGAGAACGCGCGGATCCGTATTCAGGCGAGTCTGCGCGAGGCGAAGGGCCTGCATGGCAGGCTGAGCGAGGAAACGGCAAAGGCTGCTCCCCTGCGCAAGTCGCAGCTCGCTATGCTCGACGCAAGATTGTTGGCGTTCGCGGAGATTCCCGCCGACGAGGTGCACCATTCGTATTCGATGACGCTGCACTCGCCGTCTTCTCTCGAAGGACTTTCCGACGATTTCGAAAAACTTGCGGCCGCGGTCGACGGATCGGACGGCGGTCCGACGCCCGATGCGCAGAGCGGCCTTCGCCGGCGCGTCGAAATTCTGGAAAAGACATTGCTTGCCTGGAAGGAGCTCAAGGTCCAGATCGATTCTGCCTTGGCGAAGGAGTGAGCGAGGCGGCGCAACCCCCTCCGCCTCGCCGGGCCGCGAGCCCGGCTCGGCACCTCCCCCCGGAAATCCGGGGGAGGAGAGTTAAGGGGCCCGGCGCGCATTTTCTTTTCCTTCCCCAGTTCTGGGGGAGGTGTCGAACGCGGCGGCTGTGGCCAGCGCGTGAGACGGAGGGGTTTCCGGCGTCGGGCAATTTTACACTTGAGCTTGGTCAAATTTGGGCAGACGATTTTTTGTAAACAATTCAATATTTTAACAATCAGGCATGATTCTTGCTTTGTCTTCACAATCCGCCGACAGAAGTTGGAGTGATTACTGTGCTTAAAAAGTTTCTGGATCGCACCTGGACCGCGTCTGGGGTTCGCACATTTCGTCTCGGCGTTCTCGCCTTTGGCGTCATGGTCGGGCTTGCCGTACCGCAAGCGCAAGCGGCCAATATCATTACCTTCGACGACAACGCCACGGCATGCGGCGGGTCCGTGTTGTGCAGCACCAACGGCACGACAGGGTATAACGGTACCCAGGCGTTCGATCTCAGCACGATCAGCCAATGGTTTCAGATCGGTACTGCGGCTCAGCCCACGACCGCCGGCCAGTTTCTCGTGGTCAACAATACGGGAAGTACCCTGACGCAGTTCTCGCTGACGATCACCGACAATTTCAACTCGGGCACACCGTCGGTGCACGCATGCACCGGTCTGCAGCCAGGGAAAATGTGCGACAATTTTCAGGCGAATAAGGGCGCAGCCGGCGGCACTTCGGAAGAGCTGAGTGGAACGAATTTCGACAGCTGCACCAATGGCACCCCGAGTGGTCACACCTGTTCGTCTTCGGCCGGCCAAGCGGCCGCCGATTTTGCTCCAAACAAGGTGACCTTTACCTGGAAAGGCTTGAGCATCGCGAACGGCGCGACGTTCGATATAACTTTCGCTTCGTGGAACAACAGCGCCTATATCACTCCCTCGCAAGTTCCCGAGCCAGGTTCGATCGCCTTGCTGGGCGCGGGTCTGCTCGGTTTCGGCGCAATGATGATCCGCCGCAGGCGAAAGCCCGCAGCCGCCTGACGCGCAAACTTCCGTCAGATAGCGAAATGTTCCGGCGAAGTGGTCACCCGCTTCGCCGGTTTCTTTTTGGGCATTTCCTCCCCGCGTGTTGGCACCGCGCGCGCAAGCCACGGCGAGGAAAAGAATTTCGGGGAGAGGCGCGGCAGTGGTCGTGCAATAGACCCCTCACCCGCGTTGGAGTCGTTGCGGGGACATTGTACTTGACCCCTCTCCCGCAAGGGGAGAGGGGACATCGCGCGCGTGCTTGCCGACGTTGATGCGAGGCTCGGAATTCCCTCTCCCCTTGTGGGAGAGGGGCGCGGGACGAGCACGCTCAATCGCCTGAGCCCGGGTGAGGGGTAATATTGCGACGATACCGTTTTCCAAGGGCAGTCTGGATGGAAAATTCAATCCGGCCGGGTCGATCCGATTACGTCACGCGCTCAAGGATTATCCGGAAAGCACGAAGATGCGTTCATGGTCGTGCTCCTGAGCGGCGGAATAAGCGCTCCGGCAGCAGAAATGAAATTGTAGGAGATCGCGATCTGCGCAAATCCGGCGACGCCTCCGCAGCTTGTGCTCTGCGTCGGCGTGATGTCGGCGGTCGGAACGACGACACCCCATCCGGCCGCAACACCTTGAACATAGGATGTCGTAGCAGTCGCGTCGTAGACGCCGGCCGTGTAGCACGAACTCTGATGGACGCCGACGCAGCGCGCGCCCTGGGTAACGGCTTCCTGCAAAGCCTGATGCGTCCAGCAAAAGCGGCCGAACTCGAAAACGCCGATCGACAACGCGAAAAACGGGATCGCCAGAATTGCGAATTCTATGGACGCGGTGGCGGCGACGGAGCGCCACAATCCGGGTTTTGCGCTTCGTTTCATTGCGTTTCCACCACCGAACTTTGCGACAGGGTCGTGTTGCCGACAAAATTGAAAATCGTCAGCAGGGGCGTGTAGGCGTAGGTACCCGTGATCGTCACGAACTTGCCAGCGCTTCCGCCCGCGGCGCAGCTCACCTGGGTCGAATAGGCAGTTCCCCAGCTCCAGGATCCCGGCGAGCCCGTCAGGCAATAATAAGAATCCGCGTTGGACGCGGTGCCGCCCGAGGTGGCTGTACCACTGGTCACCGTCACGGTCGGCCCGTCGTTGACGACGATCGTGTCATTGGCCCAAGCCGAACCATTGGCGCTTTCGACAACGGTGGCGATCGAACTCGCAAGGGCGGCGCCGTTGGTCGAGGTGACATTGGCGGCATTGAGGGCGGCATATTGGGCTCCTGCCGCAACGGCATTGTCCAACGTGTATTGGTCGAAGAGCAACTGCCCCAGATCCGTCGTGCCCACGAAAAACATCAGGAAGATGGGGACGATGATGGCAAACTCGACCGCCGCAATGCCCGAATCCGCGCCGGCGGCCAAGCTCTTGAAAGCGCGGCGAATTGACAATGGCTCTGACATCGAAACGACCTCTTTCATTGGACG
>DASXMF010000092.1:0-1902 GCA_036495845.1 Rhizomicrobium sp. | reverse complement strand
CAGGTCATCGGGATGGATGCGGCTCTTGAACACCTCGAACGGCACGGGGTTGATGCCGAGATCGATGTCGAAGATGCGGTAGCATTCGCGCGATGCCCGGGAAAGCAGCGTCCGCGTATTGAAGCGATAGCTGCCCATGCGACCGATCTCTTGCCCCTTCACCATCCACCGATTGGTCTCGCGCAACGCCTCGAACAGGTGGACGGATTCAAATGAGACTGCCGCCTGTGAAGCGAGCATGGACATCATCCAGACGCATCTCGGCGTGAAGACTTCTTCGTCGCTCTCCGATTCCAGATAGAGGACGCCGATGGTCCAGCCCTGATGGACCAACGGAATGCACAACTGCGCTATGTCTTGCGAGGGCGGCTCGACGGGATCGATCAGGGCTGAGCTTTCGCGGCCCGCCCGCCTTACGACGGTTTCCTGTCGATGCAGGACCGTCTCGGCGATGTCGGCCGGCAAGCGGAAGGCGCCGGCTTCCGGCTGCGACGTGAAAAAATCGGTTTTCTCGCGGGGAAAGCTGGCGTCGGCCTTGGCGAGCAGTTCGCCGCCTTCGCTGAGCAGAATCCCACCCCGCGCCGCCCCCGAATAGCTCAGCGCTTCTCGAAGGAGCGTCTTGGCGAGGCCCTGATAGCTGATCTCTTTCGAGATAATCTGAAACGCCCGGGCAATCAGCTCCAGCTCGTGCGCTTCGGTCTGAAGCCTCATGGCGAGATTTCTCGCACTGACAACGATCCCCTAGGCGTTCCGGCATAGCGATCGAAGACGCAAGCAGCCGTCCGGTTTACCGGCGTCCGGCTCTGCGTGTAACCGGTATTGCGAAATTTGCCAAGTTACGATCTCGGGATAGGTCCGCGGGAACCGCCTCCGCCCGCGGATTCGTTAGTGAATTTGCCTCGCGGAATGTAACCAATCTCATCCTTCGTCCGAATATGCGGACGCCGCTGCGCGGGCCGATCGGGCCGGCCGGCCAAGGGACAAGCCGTATCGCTCAGTAGAAGCGCCAATCAGCTCTTGAACCGAAACGAGACAGTCATCTTGATGCCTTGCCAACCGTCCTCGCCTCGATCTTTGAACGCGCCTGGCCTGTGCGGCCGCTACGCTCATCGGCGCGCGCGCAAGGCCCGCTGTCGATGGGCTGCCTGTTTCGCCCGATTGCCGCACACCGACATCGAGCACCAGCGGCGCGCATGCCCTCGCGTTCGATCCAGGAAGAGCAGCGTGCAACGCGGCCCTTCGCAGGCTTTGACGTGCTGGAAGTCCTCTTCACAGACGAGTTGCGCCATCGCGTCGGCAATCGGAAACAGCAGGGCGTCAGGCGATCGCCAATGGCGCTGGGTTCGCCATATCAGACCCGACACCGGCGGCTTGTCCTGGTCGCTCTGTCCCGAATTCTTCCGGCCGGTCTCACGGGAGACGACCTGGCCGAATTGCGCGTCCCGCATCAATACCCGATTCAACGGCTCCAGTTCATGAAGAACCTTCGGCTTCAAAGGTTTGCCCTTGTAGGCATTGACGAATCCGCGAAACCACTCCCTGAGCTTGCGCGCCTGCGCCGCGACCATATCGAACTCGCCCGGCACCGCCGTCTTGCGCAGTTCGGCAATGGCTTCAGGGGGCGCGAGGCCGGCTTGCAGGAGCCACGCGATCAGATCCTTGCCCGATCCGATCCACTCGACCTCTGCGTCCACGGGCGTCGCGACCGAATTGAGAAAATCCAACCCGGGAGAATCCGCGACGAAAATCGACGCGGGACGCTGGTCCGCCATATGAGTCACCTTCAGGCCCGAACCCAAACTGTAACCGCCTATACCGCCTCTGACAAGTTAAGGGCAGTTAATCCACCGCGGCGCATGCCTGACCCAGTACGACTTCACCACGAGAAAAGGTCAGTATCAT
>DASXMF010000091.1:0-2225 GCA_036495845.1 Rhizomicrobium sp. | reverse complement strand
ATCCGCTCGACAAGGTGCGCGCGCGACGGACCGGGATCAAACCGGTCAGCGAAATATTGCGTTTCTCTGGCCACCGATCCCTCGCTGAATTCCATGATGCTCACGACGTATGATGGTATTCCGTCGTAGCTGAGCACGAATTCGGTGATCCAGAGATCGCCGCTGCCGGTCATTCGCCGTACCCTGAAGCGTTTTTTGTTGGGCTGGGCGAACCGGCTCGCTTGAATGTTGTGCCGGCCGTGAATCCGCTCGCCCGATTGCGGATAATCGAGCACGGCATCCTCGCGGTAGATTTCATGCTCGGCGTCAAAGTCGTTGGCATCGGATGCGTCCCAGTGGCGCTGGAGCGCTGCGCGCATCGTTCGATCGTCCATTTCGGTCTCCTTGAAGCGCGTCGTTCAAACCGCCCTGCGGGCTCGAGCCATCTCACGGACTGCATTATCGGCAAGCGCCGCGCGCTCGCTCGGAGTGAATACACGCGGCATGGCGAGTGGCGCATTGGTATGCTCGTCGAAGAACGGGTTCGGCCGGCCGAGCCCGCGCCACCACCAGCCGAGCAGCGTCGGTAGGCGCCGCGCGACGAGACTGAGCGAGCGCGGCGGCGGCGCGTTCGGCGGCAACGGCCCGACAGCGGAGTTCTCGAAAATCCCGCAAAGCGGCGCGCCGAGCACCTCGTCCCGGCTACGGCCATCCGCATCATGATCCATGACAGAATGAATAAGGCCGACCACCGGGAAGCGCGGCCCCGCCGTGTTGGCGATCGGGGTCTGGCAACAATCCGCATACCAGCGGAACACCTTGCCGGAGAATTGCAGGCAGCGCACGGCGTCCCTGCCCGCGGTCAATTTCACGCGGCCCGCCGGCATATGGAAGATATCCGTTCCGCCCACGCTATCGAGCACATCGGGCCGCTCGAGAAAGCGCGCAAACGCCTGGCAATCCCCGCAGTAGCAGACGAAACGGAAGCCGGCATCCGGCGCAACGTCGCTGGCGACGCCGCGCAGCTGGCCGCAGCGGCATCGCAGCGGGAGATTGGTTGGGGCTTGAGTCATGCTACGGCATTCGTCCGACCCGACTGGCAAGTTGGTGGACACATAAATCGCAATTCTGATTATATGCAACCATGACGAAGGGATCCATTCTCCCCATTTGGCTTTCGATCTTCGCGCTGGCCGCCGTCATCGGCTTCGCCATGTATCGCGACCCGACATTCGATCTGAAAGTATGGCAGCCCATTCTGGCGGCTTTCGTTGCCTTGGGCGCGGCAGCGCTGGCTTATTCGGGGGCGATGGCGAAGGTCCGCCTCGACGAAAGGACCGCGAGCCAGAACGAATACCGCAAGATATTGGGCATCTTCCTGCGCTTCGACTTCGCGGTGGACGTCCTGAAATACGAGGCGGAGTATCTGGCCGGACTGACCGATCAACCCGCCTCTCCCGGCGAGAACAATATCGTGACCGTCGACGATCTTGCGTTCAGCGAAATGCCCGAGATCAAGGAAGCCTGGCGCAATCTCGACTATTTTCCGGTCCAGTTGTCCAGGGCGTTCTATTCGATCCAGAACGCGCTGTATAATTTCGCAACGTTCACCAAAGATCACGCCGGCGAAGCCTACCGTTGCGAGTACGGGATGTCGCGGCCGGAGGAGCTGGACGAGCTGCGTGGAATCGTTTCGGACCTGCAACAGCACTGCACCGTTGCCTTGACCCAGGTGCGGGCGGAAAACGACAAGCTGCGCGCGCGGATTGTTTGAGGGATGGAGCAAGCTTGTAGGGTGGGCAAAGGCGCGCTCCGCGCCGTGCCCACCATCAGGAGCATTGTATTGAATGGTGGGCACGCTGGCGCTTTGCCCACCTACGAACTACAAATCCATCATCAGCATCGCGCCTCGTCCGCTTGACTTGGCAATGAAGCCAGCGTGTTCTAGCCATCCTGCGGCGAACAATTCGAACGCATAAAAAGACACGCAGTGAGGAAACAATGAAAAAGACGATCGTTGCGATCGCGACCATGATCGCGAGTGTTGCTCTCTCGGCGGCCAGTGCCGCGCCGTTGCCTGAAGCCAAACCGGACGACGTTGGATTTTCGCAGCAAGGACTGAGCCGGCTCGACGATTTCTTCGCCCGCGAAATCGCCGCCAAGCGCGTGCCCGGCGCCGTGGTCGCGATCGCCCGGGACGGCAAGCTCGTGCACTACAAGGCCTACGGCCAGCTCGATGCGGCCAA
>DASXMF010000090.1:0-16776 GCA_036495845.1 Rhizomicrobium sp. | reverse complement strand
AATTTGCGCGTATAGGGGGATTCGTCTGTCACGCGCCTTGCTTCCGCCTCCCTAGCTATTGCGAAGTCCAATGTAGCATGTACTTCACACTATGCAAGAGTGCCCTATACGTCAGTTAAGAATATTTTTCGTCCCAGTGTTCACGCTTTGCTCGCCCGTTTGCCCTCGGCGGGCCGCTTCCCTAAGAAGGGGACGCCCCGCCGTCAAAGCTCTGGCTCCCGGTCATGCGTCTTTCCCGCTATTTCCTGCCGCTGCTCAAGGAAACGCCGGCTGAGGCCCAGATTGTCTCGCACCGGCTGATGTTGCGGGCCGGGCTCGTCAGGCAGGAGGCCGCCGGAATTTACTCCTGGTTGCCGCTGGGCCAGCGCGTTTTGCGAAAGATCGAGCAGATCGTCCGGGAGGAGCAGGACCGCGCCGGTGCGATCGAGATTCTGATGCCCACGCTGCAGCCGGCCGAATTGTGGCGCGAGACCGGCCGCTATGACGCCTATGGCAAGGAGATGCTGCGCATCAAGGACCGTCACGATCGGGAGTTGGTGTACGGGCCGACAAACGAAGACATGGTAACCGGAATTTTCCGGTCCGCTGTCCGTTCCTACAAGAGTCTTCCCCTGATCCTCTATCACATCCAGTGGAAATTCCGTGACGAGATCCGTCCGCGCTTCGGCGTCATGCGCGGCCGCGAATTCCTGATGAAGGATGCGTACTCCTTCGACCTCGATGCCGAGAGCGCCCGCAAATCCTACAATCGCATGTACGTTGCCTATCTGCGCACCTTCGCCCGCATGGGACTCAAATCAATTCCCATGCGCGCGGAGACTGGGCCGATAGGGGGCGATCTCAGTCACGAATTCATCATTCTCGCGGATACCGGCGAGAGCCAGGTTTTCTGTCACAGCGATCTCGTCGACATACCGGTACCGGGCGCGGATGTCGATTTTGGCGGTGATCTCGATCCCATCGTTCGTGCGCGAACCCGTCTTTATGCCGCGACCGAGGACAAACACGATCAGTCCGAGTTCGAAGCCCAGGTGCCGAAAGAGAAACGGTTGTCGGCCCGTGGAATTGAAGTCGGCCACATCTTCTTTTTCGGCTCGAAATATTCGTTGCCGATGCGCGCGCTGGTGGCGGGTCCGGACGGGCAGGAACGCCCCGTAGAAAGCGGTTCCTATGGCATCGGCGTTTCGAGGCTCGTAGGTGCGATCATCGAGGCTAGCCACGACGAAGCGGGGATCATCTGGCCCGAGGCCGTCGCGCCCTTCGACTTCGCGCTGATCAATCTCAAAGCAGGCGATGCCGCGACCGACAGTGCCTGCAACGAACTCTACGCAAGGCTCACCGCAGCCGGGCGCGAAGTGCTCTGCGACGACACGCAAGAGCGGCCCGGCGCCAAATTCGCGACCATGGATCTCATCGGAATCCCGACGCAGCTCATCGTTGGCCCGCGCGGACTCGAAAAAGGTATTGTCGAAATCAAGACACGGCGGACCGGCGCGCGAGAGGAATTGCCTCTCGAGGCAACAATAAAGCGGTTCACCGCGCGATGACCGTGCATCATCTCTATTCCTCCCACGCGAAAAGCGGGAGAGGAAAGAAAACCAGCTGACATGCACGCTTCCACGCGTCCGTTTGCGCCCTTCGAATGGATGATCGCGCTTCGCTACCTGCGCGCGAGGCGCCAGGAGAGTTTCGTCTCCGTCATCTCGGGCTTTTCGCTTGTCGGGATCGCGCTCGGAGTCGCCACGCTCATCATCGTGATGGCGGTAATGAACGGTTTTCGCCACGAATTGCTGTCGCGGATTCTGGGCCTCAATGGTCACATGACCATCCAGGCGCCGATGGGCCCGCTCGCGAATTTCGATGCGGTCGCTGCCCGCGTGCGAACTGTGCAAGGCGTGGTGCGAGTCGCGCCGATCGTCGACGGGCAGGTGATGGGCGCCGCAAACGGCATCAATGCGGGCGTCCTGGTGCGCGGGATGCGGCGTGCGGATTTGCGCACGCTCACCACCGTGTCGAACACTCTGTCCGAGGGCGCGCTCCAGCGGTTTGAGGGCGGCGAGGCGGTGATCGTGGGGCGACGTCTCGCCGACCGCATGCGATTGCAGCCGGGTTCGCAGATCACGCTCATAGCGCCACGCGGCAATGTCACGCCGTTCGGCGTCACTCCGCGCGTGAAAAGCTACACCGTCGTCGGCACGTTCCAGATCGGCATGTCGGAGTACGACCAGACCTTCGTCTTCATGCCCCTCGAAGAAGCCCAGCTCTTTTTCAACATGGGCCCGGATGTGACCGGGCTCGAAGTGATGGTGCGCGATCCCGAACAGGTGGATCGGCTGGCGGCGCCGATCGCGCGCGTGGCGGGGCCGTTCGCGCGCATCACCACCTGGCAGGACATGAATTCGAGCCTTTTCGCCGCGCTGCAGGTCGAGCGCAACGTCATGTTCCTGATCCTGACCCTGATCATCCTGGTGGCAGCGCTCAACATCGTCTCCGGCCTGATTATGCTGGTGAAGGACAAGAGCGGCGACATCGCCATTCTGCGCACCATGGGCGCCGCCAGGGGCGCGGTGATGCGCGTGTTCCTGATCGCCGGCGCCTCGATCGGAGTCCTGGGCACGATTGTCGGTTTCGCGATCGGGGTCGTATTCTGCCTCAACATCGAATCCATCCGGCAGTTTCTTTCGGCGCTCACAGGCACGCAGCTCTTCAATCCGGAAATCTATTTCCTGAGCCGCATGCCGGCGGAAATGGATCCCGGCGAAGTGATTTCGGTCGTCGCCATGTCGTTGTCGCTGTCGTTCCTGGCTACGCTCTATCCTTCCTGGCGTGCGGCGCGTCTCGATCCGGTAGAGGCGCTTCGCTATGAGTGACGAGGCGGCGCTGCATCTGGACCGGGTCGCGCGCCGGTACGTCCAGGGCGAGTCGACGCTCGAAGTCTTTCGCGACGTCAGCCTGACGGTGCAGCGCGGCGAGCTGGTCGCGCTGGTTGGGCAATCCGGTGTTGGAAAATCCTCGCTCCTGCATATGGCCGGCCTTCTGGAAGCTCCGAGCGAGGGAGAAATCCGGATCGGCGGGCGCGCCGCTTCATCCTTGCGCGACGGCGAACGCACCAGGCTCAGGCGCGACACCATCGGCTTTGTCTATCAGGCGCATCATCTCCTGCCGGAGTTCACTGCGATCGAGAATGTCATGATGCCTCGTCTGATCGCGGGCAGGTCGAAGGATGACGCGCGAATGGAGGCGAAGAGGATTCTGGAGCAACTTGGGCTGGGCAAACGGCTGACCCACCGTCCCGCACAATTGTCGGGAGGCGAGCAGCAGCGTGTCGCCATTGCCCGTGCGCTCGCCAACCATCCCCAACTTCTTCTTGCAGACGAGCCGACCGGAAATCTCGATCCGCACACCGCCGTAGGCGTCTTCGAAGCCCTGCTTGCGCTGGTGCGCGCCGAAGGGCTTGCGGCTCTCGTGGCGACCCACAATTACGATCTCGCCGCGAAGATGGATCGCGCGCTGCTTCTGGACGACGGCCGGTTGAGCCCGGCGGAAAAACTTCACGCACGTTGATCTCGCGGGGGCCGCCCGCCTGTTGCGCGCCTGATTTCCGCTTCTATCCTTAAGAAATGTACCCTTTTTGTTCTTGACAGGAGCCTTGCCGGAACATAAGAAGAACCAAACGGCATGGAGGAATGATCATGACGGCGTGGCTTTCGGATGCGGCTGCGGGGGCGGGGCTCATCGTGTTCATCGGCTCCATATTTGTTCTGGCCCACGCAATGCCCTTACTTGTTTCGGCACTCTGAAGACGCGGCTTCTGTGGATGGCCAGCCGAAGCGGCTCGCCCGCGGGGCATAGCTGGCGCTACTGAGTCTTTTCAGACAGGGAGTCGCGGCAGCACATGGCTCAAGAACGCAAGCCTGCCGGCTTCGTGCATCTTCGCGTCAAGAGCGCTTATTCGCTCCTCGAAGGGGCCGTCCGGCCGAAAGAACTGGCCGAGCTTGCTCTTGTTCATGCGATGCCTGCCGTCGCAGTGACCGACGTCAACAATCTGTTCGGCGTCTACGAGATCAGCGAAACGCTCGCGAAGGCGGGGGTCCAGCCCATCGTGGGCTGCCTTCTCTCGGTCGATCTGTCCGAGCCGACCGCCGCAGTGCCGGCCTTTGTCCGCGAGCGGCCGCCCTTGCTTCCGCTGCTCGTCCAGAACGATATCGGCTACCGCAATCTCGCCAAGCTGCTCAGTGCGGCCTATCTGGGCGCGGAGCCCGGCGATTGGCCCCATGTCGGTGCGGAGATGCTCGGCCGTCACGCGGACGGCCTGATCGCGCTGACCGGCGGGCCTGGCGGTCCCCTGAACAGACTCGTCGCGGACGGCCAGCCTGCGGCCGCCGCATTGCTCGAGAGGCTGCAGGCGATGTTCGGCGACCGGCTCTATGTCGAGCTTCAGCGCCACGGTCTTGCCGAGGAGCGCGCGGCGGAGGATCGCCTTCTTGCGCTCGCCTATGAACAGGCGGTGCCGATCGTCGCCACCAACGACGTGCATTTCGGGCCGCCCGAAATGTTCGAAGCGCACGATGCGCTGCTGTGCATTGCCGATGGGAGTTTCGTCTCGCAGGACGACCGCAGGCGCCTGACGCGCGAGCACCGGTTCAAATCGCCGGCCGAGATGGCGGCGCAATTTGCCGATCTGCCCGAGGCCATCCGCAACACGATCGAGATCGCGAAGCGATGTGCCTATCGGCCCAAGAAGCGCGATCCCATCCTGCCGAAATTCGTTCCCGATTCCGGGCTTTCGCCCGCGGAGGAATTGCGCGCGCAGGCCGAAGCGGGCCTTTCGCGCAGATTGGCCCTGCACGGGCTTCACGCCGCCGAGCAGGTCTATCGCGACCGGCTCGCCTACGAGCTCGGCGTGATCATCGGCATGGATTTCGCGGGCTATTTCCTCATCGTTTCCGATTTCATGAAATGGACCCGCGGGCAGGGGATTCCCGTCGGCGTTCGCGGCTCCGGCGCCACCTCGCTGGTTGCCTGGGCGCTCGACATCACCAATCTCGATCCCATCCGTTTCGGATTGCTGTTCGAGCGCTTTCTCAATCCCGAACGCGTTTCGATGCCGGATTTCGACATCGATTTCTGCCAGGAGCGGCGCGACGAGGTGGTCCGCTACGTGCAGGCCAAATACGGCGCCGATCGGGTCGCACATATCATCGCGCTGGGTTCGCTGCAGGCGCGCGCCGCGGTGCGCGACGCCGGCCGCGTGCTGCAAATGCCGCTCGGCCTCGTCGACCGCATCGCCAAGCTCGTTCCCAATCCGCCCGGCAGACCCGTGTCGCTCTCCGATGCAATCGAGAGCGAGCCCCGATTGCGGCTGATCGAGGAACAGGAGCCCATCGCGCGGAAACTCTTTTCGATCGTCGAAAGGATCGAAGGACTTTACCGGCATGCCTCGACGCATCCCGCCGGCGTGGTGATCGGCGACAAGCCGCTCGATGAGGTCGTGCCGCTCTACCGCGATCCGCGCTCGGAAATGCCCGTCACCCAGTTCGACTATGAAGACGCGGAGAAGGCCGGGCTGGTCAAATTCGATTTCCTCGGCCTGAAGACGCTGACGGTGATTGCCAAGGCCGAGGCCCTGCTCAAGCGCCGCGGGATCGAGGTCGACACCCAGAATATCGGCTTCGAGGACGCGGCCACTTTCGAAATGCTGTCGCGCGGCGACAGCATCGGCGTGTTCCAGCTGGAAGGCGCGGGCATGCGCGATCTCCTGCGCAAAATGCGCCCAGACCACATCAACGATCTGGTTGCGCTCGTCGCGCTCTACCGGCCGGGCCCGATGGATTCCATTCCGAAATACATCGCCTGCAAGCGCGGAAGGGAGAAGCCCGACTATCTGCATCCCGCGCTCGAACCGATCCTCAAGGAAACCTTCGGCGTCATGACGTATCAGGAAGACGTCATGCGCATCGCGCGCGAGCTTGCCGGCTATTCGATGGGGCAGGCCGATCTCCTGCGCCGCGCGATGGGAAAGAAGATCGCCTCGGAAATGGCCACCCATCGCGAGATCTTCCTGCGCGGCGCGAACGAACGCGGAATCGCGCGCGGCACCGCCGAGCTGATTTTCGAGCAGGCGGCAAAATTCGCGGGCTACGGTTTCAACAAGGGCCATGCCGCCGCCTATGCGCAGGTCGCCTATGAAACCGCGTATCTGAAGGCGAACTATCCGGTCGAGTTCCTAGCGGCCTCTATGACGCTCGATATCGGCTCGACCGACCGGCTCAACGTCTTCCGCCAGGAAGCGGGGCGCCTCGGCATCAAGGTGGTTCCGCCCGACATCAATCGCTCGGATGCCTTTTTCTCCTGCGACAGCGCGGCCGGCGCGATCTTCTATGCGCTCGCCGCGGTCAAAGGAGTCGGCCGGCAGGCGATGGAACATGTGGTTGCGGTGCGCGACGCGAACGGCCCGTTCAAAAGCATCGCCGATTTCGCCCGCCGCGTGGATGCGAAGCACGTCAACAAGCGCGCCTTCGAGAGTCTCGCGCGAGCAGGGGCGTTCGACGCGCTCTGCCCGAACCGGCGTCAGCTTGTGGAGTCGAGCGAAGCCATCCTCAACGATGCGGCGCGCACCACGCGCGAACGCGAGAGCGGGCAGTCGACCCTGTTTGGCGCGACGGCGGTGGTCGAGGAATTGCGTCTCGCGCCGGTCCCGGACTGGCTGCCGCACGAGCGGCTCGGCGAAGAGTTCAACGCCATCGGCTTCTATCTTTCCGGCCATCCGCTCGACGTTTACGACGCCGCGCTCAAGCGCCTCGGCGTCGTCAGCTGGTCGGCGCTGCAGGAGGACCGCCGCCGCTCCGGGTTTCGCGCGGTGCTCGCCGGCACCATCATCCGCCGGCAGGAGCGCCGCGGCCGCAACGACCAGCCTTACGGATTTCTCTCGCTTTCCGATCCGACGGGCATGTTCGAGGTGATGGTCTTTTCGGAAGTGCTGGTGAGCGCACGCCCGTTGCTCGAAGCAGGCAAATCGGTGCTGTTGACGGTCGCAGCAGACTGGATCGACGAAGAGCTGAAGTTGCGCGCGCTTTCCGTTTCCGACCTCGATCAGGCCGCCGCGCAGGCCGGCGAAGGATTGCGCATCCGCCTCGACGACACGCATCCCCTGAGCGCCATCGCCGGCCAGATGCGCGGGAACGGGAAGGGCATCGTCACCTTGATCGTCCCCGGCGCCGAAGGCCAGGACGTGGAGATCCGACTCAAGGACCGCCACCAGATCACGGCGGCGATGAAGAGCACGATCCAGTCGCTGCCCGGCGTCGCGGCGGTGGAGTCAGTGTAGTTGATGTAATATTGAGTCGGAGTTTGCTTCAAGAATCTGAGACGCGCACATGTACCACTATCGCGAGTCTGGACTGTCCAACACCTGGCTGTCGAATGGATACGAATACGTTCAGACGGCGGCGGGTCAGGCAATTTGCATTCGTAATCCCGATGGTTTCCAGAAAGCGATCGCGGAATCACTCGCGGCAAGGTGCAAGCGGCTTTCCGGCGAGGAGTTCCGATTTTTGCGGAAATATCTTGGGCTCGCGCGTGGAAGTTTGGGAGAAATGTTCGGTTTGAACGAACGGACGATCACGCGGTGGGAAGAGAGCAGCGGGCCGCCACTATGGGCAGACCGCTTGATTCGCGCCTTCTACTATGACGAGAGCAGCAACCCCTTCCCGCTGACAGCGATCTTCGAGGATGGAAGCGGTTCCGGTCAGCGCCCCACGGCCAAATCAAAGTACCGGTTGGTATTGAAAAAAGCTTCTCGCGGTTCGTGGTACGAGGCTTAGGCGAACCGCGCAAACGCGGCATAAAAAATGAAAGACAAAATGCTTTACTTGGGCGAAACTTCTGTTAGCGAATCGAACGAGCTTGGCGATCCTTTGGACTCGGCGGATGATTTGTTAGCGCGTGCGTGCGGTGTAAAGTTCTCAACAATCCTCGCTGATCCTCCGTGGCGGTTTGACAATAAAACTGGCAAAATCGCACCTGAGCACCGGAGACTCAACCGCTATCAGACACTTGGCTTCGAGGAAATCGAGGGCCTTCCCGTCAGCTCGGTAGCTGCTGACGTTGCACACCTCTATCTCTGGGTTCCGAACGCGCTGCTATGTACGCCGATTTGCCAGCTTCCCATCGCTCTGGGTTGCTCGACCTCAAAGCCTCAAAATAGGCATTGAGGGCCTCTCTCGCCCTCTCAATTGTATCTAGGTCAGTAGCTCCTGAAAGTGGACCTGGTGCGAGACTAGACCCGATCACACGCCCCAATAGCTCCGATCGAACCAATCCGTTGGGCCAGCGTGGCTGGTGGTCGCGCGTACTTTTCACGACCGTTGCGTCCATGAGCGGTCGATTCGAAATGTCCGATTCGATTTCATTCTTGGGCGACTAAATGGGGACGCAAGATTCAGCCCAGTGGGTTGGGTGGTTTTGGCGTGCGAACAGCGACTGTTAAATCTCCGCAACGCCCGTGGCGAGACGATCGAGGCCGGTGGCGATCCGCTTTGCATCCTGCGCGAAGCAGATGCGCAGGTAGGAATCGCAGAGGGCATCGCCCTCCGGTCCGAACGCCGAGCCGGGTGCAACGCCGATGCGCGCGTTGTGCACGAGTCTGGTGGCGACGCCGAGACTGTCCTTCAGTCCCTCGACATGCAGGAAGCCGTAGAAGGCGCCTTCGGGCTCGATCCAGCGGATGCGGTTCTGCGTCGCGATCCATTCCTCGACGACCTTCTTGCCCGCCCGGCAGCGCGCGAGCATCTCGGCGCGGAACGCATCGCCCTGCGGCGAAAGCGCAGCCAGCGCGCCCCATTGCGCGAAGGTCGTCGCGCCAGTGTTGTCCGCGGCCGAGATCATCCACATCTGGCGGCCGAGCGATCTGGGATGCACGAGCCAGCCGATGCGCCAGCCGGTCATCGCCCATGGCTTCGAAAAGCTGTTGATCACGAAGACGGCGTCGTCGGGTTCGGCGATCTGCAGGAAGGACGGCGCGTGGCTGCGCCCGTCATAGAGAATGGTGCCGTAGACCTCGTCGCTGATGATGGCGATGCCGCGGCTGCGCGCGAAGGCGAGGAGCGCCGCTTGCTCGGATTGCGTCATCACCCATCCCGTCGGATTGCCCGGAGAGGCGATGAAGATCGCTTTCGTGCGCGCGTCGCAGGTGCGGTAAACGCGATCGAGGTCGAGCCTCCATCTTGACCGCGATGCGCGCCAATCGTCGACGAGGCTCGCGAATTTTACTTCCGCGCCGCAAATCTGCGCCGCCTGGAAGATGTTGGGCCACACGGGCGAAACCGCGACGATATTGTCGCCCGTCTCGATCACGCATTGCAGTGCGCAGATGACGGCGAGCATGGCGGCGCCCGGCACCGTGATCCGCTCGAGCTCCACCTCGGCGCCGGCGGTGCGGCGATGATAGTCGCGGAGCGCCTCGCGCAAGGGCGTGATCCCGCGCGCATTGGTGTAGAAGGTCCGACCTTCGTCGAGCGCGCGCTTGGCGGCGTCGCGGATGAAGGCGGGCGTAACGAGGTCGCTTTCGCCGAACCAGAGCGCGATGACGTCTGGATCGTGAAGCGCCTTGTCCGAGACGAGGGCGATGCCGTTCGGCTCGAGCGTTCGAATGGCGGGGCGGATCGGGGTCCTGGGGGTGATTTGCAGCATGGCGCCACTCCATCCGGGAGCGCTTGCGCCCGTCAAGCCGAGTTCCTATAACCCCTGCCATTCCGCACGCGCAGGGTGGGAGTGGGGCGAGTTGCTCCAACCCCGTCCGGTTGCCCTTCGGGGTAGTCCCCTCGCGTCAGGCTAAACCGGAAAAGGAGAATTTTTTCATGGCATTGCCAGAGTATTCGATGCGCCAGCTTTTGGAGTCGGGCGCCCATTTCGGCCATCGCACGCAGAAATGGAATCCCAAGATGTCGCCGTTCATCTATGGCTCGCGCAACTCCATTCACATCATGGATCTCACCCAGACCGTGCCGCTCTTGCACCAGGCGCTCGTCGCCCTGCGCGACGTGGTGACGGGGGGCGGGCGCGTGCTCTTCGTCGGCACCAAGCGGCAGGCGAGCGAGCCCGTCGCAGCAGCGGCCAAGCGCTGCGCACAATACTACGTCAATCACCGCTGGCTCGGCGGCACGCTGACCAACTGGCAGACGATCTCCAATTCGATCAAGCGGCTGCGCAACATCGAGGAGACGCTGAATTCGGCGGCCGGCTCCGGATTGACCAAGAAGGAGCTTCTCGGCCTGTTGCGCGAGCGCGACAAGCTCGAGCGGTCGCTGGGCGGGATCAAGGAGATGGGCGGCCTGCCGAACATGCTGTTCGTCATCGACACCAACAAGGAACAGATCGCCGTAGCCGAGGCGAAGAAACTCGGCATCCCGATCGCGGCGATCCTCGATTCCAACTCCGATCCCGACGGTATCGCCTATCCCATTCCCGGCAACGACGATGCGGCGCGCGCACTCTCGCTCTATTGCGATCTCGTCGCTCGCGCGATCATCGACGGATTGTCGGAAGGCCAGGCTGCGGCCGGCCTGGATGTCGGCGAAGCCGAGGAAGCGCATGCCGAGCCGCGCATCCTTTCCGGCGATACTGCCGAAGCCGCTGCCGTCGCTTAAGCACAAAGGGCTGCCATGACGAATGTCACCGCGGGAATGGTGAAGGACCTGCGCGAGAAAACGGGCGCGGGTATGATGGATTGCAAGGCAGCGTTGGCCGAGACCGGCGGCGAGGTCGAGGCGGCCGTCGACTGGCTGCGCAAAAAGGGCCTGGCGAAAGCCGCCAAGAAGGCGGGCCGCGTCGCCGCCGAAGGGCTCGTCGGAGTTACGGTCGCCGGTCATTCCGGCGCGGCGATCGAGGTCAATTCCGAAACCGATTTCGTCGCACGCAACGAGACCTTCAAGGCCTTCGTCAAGGAATCAGCGAGGCTCGCCCTTCAAAGCGGCGGCGACGTCGCGAAGCTGGTTGCGATGAATCTGGCCACAGGTAGCACGGTGCAGGAGACGTTGACCGAACTGATTGCAAAGATCGGCGAGAATATGAGCGTGCGGCGGGCGGCTGTGCTCTCCGTCACGCCGGGCATCGTCGCCTCCTACGTGCACAACGCGGTAGCGCCCGATATAGGCAAGATGGGCGTCCTGGTTGCGCTGCGATCAAGCGCCGATCCGGCGAAGCTCGCCGCTCTCGGCAAGCAGCTCGCCATGCACATCGCCGCGGCGGCTCCCCTTGCAGTGACTCCCGGCGAGTTGCCGGCGGACGTGGTGGCGCGCGAGCGAAGCGTTCAGGGCGATCTTGCACGCCAATCGGGAAAGCCCGAAAACGTTGTGGAGAAGATGATCGAAGGCCGAATGCGCAAATTCTACGAAGAGTCCGTACTCCAGTCGCAGGTGTTCGTCATCGATGGGGAAACGCCGGTGGCAAAAATCGTCGAGCAGGCTGCAAAGGATTTCGGCGCTCCGGTCGAAATCGCGGGCTTTGTCCGCTTTGCGGTGGGAGAAGGCGTCGACAGGCCCGATGGCGGAGATTTCGCCGGCGAAGTGAAGGCGATGGCCGGCCACTGACGGCGGCCGAGGGGAAACCATCATGGGCGTAGCGCCGCGATACGGCCGGGTCCTGCTCAAGGTCTCGGGCGAAGCGTTGATGGGCGCCCTGAATTTCGGCATCGACATTGCCGCGGTCGATCGCATCGCCGCCGACGTGAAGGAAGCAGCCAGCGACGGCGTGCAGGTTTGCCTGGTCATCGGCGGCGGCAACATTTTCCGCGGTCTGGCCGGTGCGGCCGATGGCATCGATCGTGCGACAGCCGACTACATGGGCATGCTCGCCACGGTGATGAATGCGCTTGGGCTCCAGGCGGCGCTGGAACGCATCGACATGCCCACGCGCGTCCAATCGGCGATACCGATGGAATCGGTGTGCGAGCCCTATATCCGCCGACGGGCCATCCGCCATATGGAAAAGGGCCGGGTCGTGATCTTCGCGGCCGGCACCGGCAATCCCTTCTTCACCACAGACACCGCTGCGGCCCTTCGTGCGGCCGAAATGAACTGCGCCGCCATGCTCAAGGGCACGCAAGTGGACGGCGTCTACAGCGCCGACCCCAAGCGCGATCCGAACGCCTTGCGTTACGAAAAATTGAGTTATCACGAGGTGTTAGCCCGTGACCTTCAGGTTATGGATGCATCCGCCATCAGTCTCTCGCGCGAGAACCGGATTCCCATCATCGTCTTTTCCATTCACGACCGTGGAGCGCTTGCCGCCGTCCTGAAAGGCAAGGGACGCTGCACAATCATCGCCGATGAGGGTTAAGCTCCGCACATCCCGGAGGTACCGCACATGTCCAGCACGTTCGGCAAGGAAGATTTGAATCGCCGCATGAACGGCTCGATCGCGGCGTTGAAGGGGGAGTTCGCCGGTCTGCGCACCGGCCGGGCAAATCCCGCGCTGCTCGACCCGGTCACCGTGGAAGCCTACGGCAATCCCATGCACGTGACGCAGCTCGGCACCGTGAGCGCGCCCGAGCCGCGATTGCTGACCGTGCAGGTGTGGGACAAGTCGATGGTGAAGGCCGTCGACAAGGCGATTCGCGACGCGGGCCTGGGCCTCAATCCGCAGAGCGACGGTCAGCTCCTGCGCATACCGATTCCCGAACTCAACGAAGAACGGCGGCGGGAGCTGGCGAAGCTCGCGCACAAATATGCCGAGCAGGCGCGCGTCGCCGTCCGCAACGTGCGCCGCGACGGAATGGAAGTGCTCAAGAAGCTCGAGAAGGATCACAAGATCAGCCAGGACGAGCATCACACGCTGGGCGAGGAATTGCAGAAGGTCACGGATGCGCATATCCGTGATATCGATCATGCGCTCCACGCCAAGGAACAGGAGATCATGCAGGTCTGATGCATCCGGAGCCGACGAGGGAGATGAACAGCCTGGGCGTTGCCGCAGAGAGCCTTCCGCGCCATGTCGCGATCATCATGGACGGCAACGGACGCTGGGCGAGGAGGCGTCATCTCCCGCGCGCGGCCGGCCATGTCGCCGGAGTAGCCGCGGTTCGCTCCGTCGTGCGCACGTCGATCGATATGGGCTTGTCCTATCTGACGCTCTACGCGTTTTCTTCCGAGAACTGGAAGCGCCCGCCGACCGAGGTCACCCATTTGATGGGCCTGTTCCGCGCCTATTTTCGCGAAGATGTCGACGAGCTCGTCCGGCGAAATGTCCGCATGAGAATCATCGGCAGCCGGCGGCGCGCCGAGAAAGACATTCTTGGAATGATCGAAGACGGCGAGAAACGGACAGAGGAGAATACCGGTCTCAATCTCACCTTTGCTTTCGATTATGGAGCGCAGGAGGAGATCGTCGCTGCAGCGCGCGAAATGGCGCAGGCGGCCCAGCTTGGCGAACTCGATCCCCAAGAAATCACGGCCGGACTCTTCGCGGCCAGATTGCTGACCCGCGGCCTGCCGGATCCCGATCTGCTCATTCGCACGAGCGGAGAACACCGGCTCAGCAATTTTCTTCTGTGGCAATCGGCCTATGCCGAGCTCGCCTTCGTGGATACGTTGTGGCCGGATTTTTCGGGCGCCCATCTGCGTCAGCTGCTGGAGCTGTTCGGCCAGCGCGAGCGGCGCTTCGGCGCCGTGGCGCCGGAAGCCGTGGCTTGAAGTTGCTCCGGCCGGCTGCAGACGCATTGCCGATGGAGGCCGATATCGATCGATCCCCGCCTGAGCGGGATGCGCGCGTCTCCAGGAGTCGGGAATGGTCGGAACGGGCCCTTTTCGGCGTGCCGCTCGCCGGGCTTGCGCTCGCCGCGACATTTGCCGGCGGGCCCTATTTTGCGGTTTTCATCGGAATCGTCGCCTTTGCAGCGGTGCGCGAATGGCATCGCATGGTCAGCGGTCCGCGTTACGCGTTCGCCATCGCCGCGAGTGCCATCGCCATCGCCGCGAGCCTGGGCTGCGTATTGATTGTGCGGAATTCGCAATGGCCGTTGTGGCTCCTGGCCGGAGGCGGCGTTCTCGCAGCCTTGTGCGCATCGGGCGCGCGGCCGCTTTCGAACGGGCTCGGTACGCTCTATGTCGGCGTGCCGGCACTGTCGCTTGTGGCCCTTCGCACGCACGCGCCGCAGGGCGCCTGGGCAGTGCTGGTGCTATTCGTCGCGGTGTGGGCCGCAGACACCGGTGCGCTCGTCTGGGGCAGATTTCTCGGCGGACCAAAACTGTTTCCCGCGCTGTCGCCGAACAAGACTTGGGCCGGATTTATCGCCGGGACGATCTCGGCATCCGCGGCCGTAACCCTGTTCGTCATGCTGTTTGGCGGAAGGCTCTGGCAGGCCGCACTCCTGGGTCTCGTGCTCGCCATTACCGGTCATAGCGGCGATCTTTTCGAATCCTGGGTCAAGCGGCGCGTGGGACGGAAAAACAGCGGCGGCCTCATTCCCGGGCATGGCGGCGTGCTCGACCGTGTCGACTCGACGCTGTTTGCCGCGCCACTTGCCGCGGTACTGGTGTTCGTGTTCGGTCTCGATCTGCTCTGTGGAGGCCATCCGTGATCGGTGACGAAGCCCTTCTTGCGGGCGCGTTGCATCGCAGAGTCTCGATCCTCGGCAGTACCGGGTCGATCGGCCTCAGCACGCTGGACGTGATCGCGCATGTGCGCGAGCGTTATGGCGAAAGCGCGTTTCCCATCGAAGTCCTGACGGCCCACTCGAATGTGGAAGTCCTGGCCGAACAGGCGCGCCGTTTCCGCCCCCGGCTCGCAGTCGTGGCCGACGAGCAGCACTATGGCGCGCTCGTCGAAGCCCTCGCCGGAGAAGACATCGAAATTGCCGCAGGCCCGGCGGCAGTGATCGAGGCCGCGCGCCGTCCGGGCGATGTGGTGATGGTTGCGATCGTCGGCGCTGCAGCTCTCGAACCTACGCTTGCGGCGGCGCGGCGCGGCGCAACCATCGCGCTCGCCAACAAGGAATGCGTCGTTGCCGCCGGTCAACTCTTTCGCGATGTGCTGAATACGTCGCGCGCGACGGTCATCCCCGTGGATTCCGAGCACAACGCGGCTTTCCAGCTTCTCGACTTCGAGCAATCCCATGCGTTCGAGCGCGTAACGCTCACCGCATCGGGAGGGCCATTCCGGGAATGGCCGCGCGACCGCATGGCGATCGCGACCCCGGAGCAGGCCGTCGCGCATCCGAACTGGTCGATGGGGGCCAAGATTTCGGTCGATAGCGCCACGCTGATGAACAAGGGCCTCGAGCTGATCGAAGCGCACGTCCTCTTTGCGATCGAAGCGGAAAAACTCGGCGTCGTCGTCCACCCTCAATCCGTCGTGCATTGTCTGGTGTCGTACAGCGACGGATCGACTCTGGCGCATCTTTCGGCGCCGGATATGCGCACGCCGATCGCCCACGCGCTCGGTTGGCCCACGCGGATTTCGTCGCCTTCGTTGCGGCTGGACCTCACGCGCGTTCAGCAACTCACTTTCGAGGCGCCCGATCTGGAGCGGTTTCCGTGCCTCAGGCTCGCCCAGCACTGCTTGCAAGCCGGCGGGTTGGCACCTACGATCCTGAACGCCGCCAACGAGATCGCGGTCGCGGCGTTTCTCGGAAGAAAGATTGGCTTCCTGGATATCGCCGGCATCATAGAAGACACGTTGGCAAGCCGGGACGGCCATACGTCCGTAGAGCGAATCGATCTGGCGGGATTGCTCGCCATAGATGCCGAATCCAGAAGCATCGCCGACCGGCTGTGCCGGGCGCGCGCGGCGTGAATAGTTCGTGAGGAGTCCGGAGCGGGGGAAGAAGGATATGAGATGCTGGGAACCCTACAGGACCTGATCGGCGGAATCGGCCACTACGCGTTGCCGTTCCTTCTGATGATCACGCCGATCGTCTTCTTTCACGAGTTGGGACATTTCCTGGTCGCGCGCGCCTGCGGCGTGCGCATCGAGACCTTTTCGATCGGCTTCGGTCCCGAAATCGTCGGTTGGCACGATCGGGCGGGCACGTATTGGAAGATTGCGTGGATTCCACTCGGCGGCTACGTGAAATTCTTCGGCGACACGAATGCGGCAAGCATTCCCGATCGCGACGCTATCGATTCCATGTCGGCGAACGAACGTCTCGTGGCGTTTCCGTTCAAGCCGCTCTATCAACGCGCGCTCATAGTAGCGGCGGGCCCGGTCGCCAATTTCGTGCTGGCGATCGTGATCCTGACCGGGTTCCTGATGGCGCTCGGCGCCTATGTGATATCGCCCATCGTGAGCAAGGTGGCGCCCGCGAGCGCCGCCGCGCAGGCGGGAATCAGGGCGGGCGACACCATCGTGTCCATCGACGGAACGGCGATCGACAGTTTCGATCAAATCCGCAGTTTCGTCTGGGATCGGGCCGGGGAGAAACTCCACGTCGTCGTGAAGCGCGGGGACGAGACACTCGCATTGTCCGTCACGCCCAGACTGACAAAGATCCAGATCGCCGGCGGCGCACAGAAGGTCGGATTGCTGGGGATCAATGGACCGACTTCGCCGAACCAGTGGAAGCACGTGAATTACGGGCTGTTCGCCGCGGTGGGAGAGGCGGGCAACGAGATCTGGTCGATCGTCAGCACAACGCTGGATCACCTCTGGCGCATTTTTGCGGGAAGCGGCAAGACGGCGGAGGTCAGCGGTATCATCGGGATCGCGAAGCTCACGGGCGACGTTGCCGCAGTGAGCTATCTGTCGCTCTTCCGGCTCGCCGCCCTGATTTCCGTAAGTGTA
>DASXMF010000089.1:0-4109 GCA_036495845.1 Rhizomicrobium sp. | reverse complement strand
ACCTCCGTCGCCAGCGCAAGCCAGCGCGCGGCCATGTTGAGATAGGTAGCTCGTCGATGATCGTCGGCGCACTCGTGGGCGAGTCGCAGGGACTCCGTAGCCATCTCGCGATAATGTCCCAACCGCTGTTGGGCAGGCAGCGACTCCACGGCACGGCCCATTGCGCGGGTCCCGAAGCTCCAAAACCGTAACCTGCGCGAATCCGAATCGTTCCCCTTAGCCTTCGTTGTGTCCGGTGTTACAGGGGGATCGCGCCTACGGAAGTGCGGTGGCCACCCTGCGACAGCCCGGTCCGCAATTCAGGCAAGCCAGGTCCGCCGCCGAGAGCGGCGCGCTATAATCTTGAGTCTTGCCCTCAGCTCCCTTTGATTTTCCTCCCCCGCGGAGCCACAGCGACGTGGGGGAGGTGGTGCGAAGCACCGGAGGGGGCATAGAAACGGCGACATACGATTGCCCCCTCCACCGCGGAGTTTATCCTCCGGCCGCGCTTCGCGCGGACCGGGGGGCGGTCCCCCTCCCCCACGCTTTACGCGCGGGGGAGGAAAATCATTATAGCCAACCTGTTTCGCTGACAGGAAACGCCGCTCACTCCTCCAGCCAGGGCGGGAGGCGGTCGAGTGCGAGAAGCTCGTTGTGGCTCATCCGGGGCCTGACGATGCTCCAGGCCGAATCCTTCACCAGGATCTCGGGTGCGGGCGGCCGCGCGTTGTAGGCGGACGCCATCACCGCGCCATAGGCGCCCGCGGTCAGGATGGCGAGGAGATCGCCGCTCTCCATCGGCGGCAGGGCGCAATCGCGCGCGAACAGATCGGCGGTTTCGCAAACGGGACCAGCGACATCGTAGCGCTCGGCGACAACTTCCGGATCGGCCTCCAGCACGGGCACGATGTCGTGATGGGCGTCGTAGAGCGCCGGGCGGATGAGATCGTTCATGCCGGCGTCGACGATCAGGAATTTTCGCGCCTCGCCCTCTTTCGCGTAGATCACGCGGCAAAGCAGGATTCCGGCATTGGCGGCGATCAGCCGCCCCGGCTCGAGAATGAGTGACACTCCAAGCTGTTGCGAAACGCGCGCGATCATCTGTCCATAGGCTTCCGGATCGGGCGGCGCCGCCTCCGCGGAGCGATATGGCACGCCAAGTCCGCCTCCGAGATCCGCGCGCGAGATCTCGTGTCCGTCCGCGCGCAATTCGGCGATGAGCCCCGCGAGTTTCGCAAAGGTCTCTTCGAACGGCTGCAGCTCGACAATCTGGCTGCCGATATGGACATCGACGCCAACGATGCGCAACGCGCGCAGCGACGCGGCATGACGATAGGCGGCGCGCGCCCTCGTCCAGGGCACGCCGAATTTCGTCTCGGATGTGCCAGTGGTGATTTTGGCGTGTGTGCGCGCGTCGATGTCGGGATTGACGCGGATGGTGACGGGTGCGGTTTTCCCGAGGCCCCGCGCCACGTGATCGAGCGCTTCGAGCTCGGGCTCGCTCTCGACATTGAACTGGTGGATTCCCGCTTCCAGCGCGCGCTCCATCTCGGGCCTGGTCTTGCCGACGCCCGAGAACACGATTTTTTCCGGCGGCATGCCGGCCTTCAGCGCCTTCTCGAGCTCGCCGCCCGAAACCACATCCGCGCCTGCGCCAAGCCGCGCCAGCGTCCTCAGCACGGCGAGATTGCCGTTCGCCTTGACCGAAAAGGCGATCAGCGCATCGGCGGGAAAGGCGCGGGCGAAGACGCGATAATGGCGCTCCAGCGTAGCCGTCGAATAGACGTAGGCCGGCGTGCCGACGGTATCGGCCAGCAGCACGAGATCCACGTCTTCGGCATGAAGCCGGCCCCCGCGATAGGCGAAATGATTCATCGCGAGATGGGGCTGGGCGGCTGTGACGGGTCCTTCTGGTCCCGCGGCGTGGGCTTCCCATCGGGAAGCAGCAACTCGCTCTTGAATCCGCAGCCCGACGAAGGAAGCAGGAGAGCAACGACGACGAGTATGCGCAGGATCATTCAAGTCTCTCCCGCCAGAACCGGATTTGTTCGCGGACGCGTTCGGGCGCGGTGCCGCCGCTACTCTGGCGCGAATTGACCGAGGCGGCAACGGAGAGAACGGAGAAAACATCGTTGGTGATGGCCGGCTCGATCTTCTGCATTTCGGCGAGCGGTAATTTTTCCAGCGTCAAATTCAATTCTTCCGCGCGTTTGACGATTGCGCCCGCGATGCGATGCGCGGCGCGGAAGGGCATGTCCGGGACGCGCACGAGCCAATCGGCAAGATCGGTTGCGGTCGGAAAGCCGGCCTCGGCAGCGGCGCGCATGGCGTCCTCTTGCACCTTCCAGTCCGCGGCCATGCCGGCCATCGCCGCAAGCGACAGTTCGAGAGCGTCCGCTGCGCCGAACAACGCCTCCTTGTCCTCCTGCATGTCCTTGGCGTAGGCGAGCGCCAGTCCCTTCAGCACTGCGGCGAGCGAAACGAAATGTCCGAGCACGCGGCCCGTCTTCGCGCGCACAAGTTCGGCCGCGTCCGGATTGCGCTTCTGGGGCATTATGGAGGAGCCGGTCGAGAACGCATCGCTCAGTTTCAGGAAACCGAAGGCCGGCGAGACAAAGAGCACGATTTCCTCGGCAAGGCGCGACAGATGCGTGGCCGCGATGGTTGCGGCGGCGAGATATTCGAGCGCGAAGTCGCGGGCGGCAACCGCGTCGAGCGAATTGCGCGTCGGATGCGCGAAGCCAAGCGCGTGCGAGGTCTGTTCGCGGTCGATGGGAAACGAGGTGCCGGCCAGCGCCGCCGCCCCTAGGGGGCACTCGTTCAGCCGGGCGCGCGCGTCATGAAATCGCCCGCGGTCGCGCGAGAACATCTCCACATAGGCGAGACAATGATGGCCGAAGGTGACGGGCTGCGCGGGCTGGAGATGGGTGAAGCCCGGCATGATGGTTTCTGCGTGAGTCTCGGCTTGCGCCAGCAAGGCGCGCTGCAAGGCGCGCAGCGCACGGTCCGCGCGTTCGCAGGCGTCGCGCACCCACAGTCTCAGATCGGTCGCCACCTGGTCGTTGCGCGAGCGCGCGGTGTGCAGGCGTCCCGCGGCAGCGCCCGCGATTTCAGCGAGCCGCGCTTCGATGTTGAGATGGATGTCCTCAAGCGCGCGCTTGAATGCGAACCGCCCTTCGGAAATCTCTTCGGCAATCTGCGCGAGGCCCTTCAGGATGGCATCCGCGTCCGGCTGCGAAACGATACCCCGGTGCGCCAGCATCTTCACATGCGCGCGCGAACAGGCGAGATCCTGTTCCGCCAGCCGCTTGTCGAAATCGATCGAGGCGTTTATCTCCTCCATCAGCGCCGCGGGGGCGCTGCCGAAGCGGCCGCCCCACATTTCGTTGGCACTCATGGGAAGAACGGACTCCGATCTTGCGTCATGTCAGCCGACGTAGCGATGGAGAAGTGCAAGCGCGGCATTGCGGTCTTTCATCGTGACGTCTCCCAGCCGCCGAACAATCTGGGCGTCGCTGACGGCCGCAATCCGCGCGATACGAATGACGCAATCTTCGGGAAGCCCGGCGCGTTCGCGGTTGGTCACGGCAATATCGTCGCGCCGTTTGCCCGACTTTGCCGTCGTGATCATGGCGATCCAGTAAAGGCCCTGCTCCTCTTCGAGCCTGCCGGCCGAAACAACGAGCGCGGGCCGGCGCTTCGCATCCGTTCCTTCAAGAAACGGAAAGGAAACTGCAACCACGTCCCATCGTTTATAGGTCACGAAAGGCGGCCTCGTCCTCCGGGCTGTTCCATTCCTCGAAAGCAGCTTCCGCCAATTTTAGAAACGCCTGATCGAGCACGTCCGCCTTGCGCAGCGTGACCTTTCCGTTGGCCACCCGGAAAGCGACCCGGTCTCCGGCCGCGAGGTTGAGCGCCCTGCGAACCTCCACAGGTATTGTTGCCTGTCCCTTGGAAGTGAGACGGCTGAGAAGAGGTTTCGTCATCGTGGTCGAACGGTATTACGTAATACCCATTACCCTCTAGCAAATGCCGCGTCCAAGGCACAAGCCCGAACGAAGGACTGCTGGAAACCCCGCTCCGCCAGCCGCTTGTCGAAATCGATCGAGGCGTTTATCTCCTCCATCAGC
>DASXMF010000088.1:0-2152 GCA_036495845.1 Rhizomicrobium sp. | reverse complement strand
AGCCCTCAGGGCACGTTGCCGTTGGTGCGCGTGCTCCTGCCGATAGGACCAAAGCCGGCGAAGGACCTCGAGCAGCGCGCGATGGAAGCAGCCGGGGTCGTGCGTTCGCACATTCGCGACTGCCAGCACGCGCAGGAGGTGGTCAGTAAGGTGCCGGCCGCCGTCTACCAGAATCTCGGTATCATGCGGCTGTCCGATCTCAGCGCCAACATGCAGAGCGAAATCGCAAAAACCCCGGCCGGCGAAACCACGGAACCGTTCGCCTCTCCTGCGGGGGTCGAGCTCATCGTGCGTTGCGACAAGGCGATACCGAAGCAGACCGTCATCGTCATTCCCACCCGCGATCAGGTCGAGCAGCAGCTTTACGAGGAACAGATGACCGTGCTCGCCCGCCGCTATCTGCGCGACCTGCGGCGCGAAGCCGATGTCGAAGCCCGCTGAAGGCCGCGCTCCAATTCTTGTCACAATGGGCGAACCGACGGGGATCGGCCCGGAGGTCGCGGCGAAGGCCTGGCATCACCTCGGCGGCCGCGCTGGCCAGCGTGCTCTGAAGCTGGTCGGCCGTCCGGATTGTTTTCGCGGCCATGCCCCGATCCCGGACGACGCGTTCTGGCAGGATGGCCAACACCGCAATCATACGGGCGCGGCCGCCGCAATCGGCGCGATCGACACCGCTGTCAGTGCGGCATTGTGCGGCGCTGCCTCTGCCATCGTGACGGCTCCCATCGACAAGGCCAGGCTGATGAATGCAGGTTTCGCGTTCTCGGGCCACACCGAATATCTTGCGTCGCTGACCGGCGCGCGCCGCGCGGTGATGATGCTCGCAGGAGGAGGCTTGCGCGTGGTGCCGCTGACCATCCACATTCCTCTTGCCGAAGTTTCGCGCTCGCTTTCCCCCGATGCCATTGTAGAAACCGCGCAGATCGTTCTGGAGGCACTGGCGCGTGATTTCGATATTGCGAGCCCGCGTCTCGCAGTTTCGGGACTTAATCCGCATGCCGGCGAAAGCGGCAAGCTGGGAACCGAGGAAACCTCGATCATCAGCCCTGCGCTCGAAACATTGCGAGCCCTCGGACATCGCGTGGAGGGCCCGCTCTCCGCCGACACGATGTTCCACCCCGAAGCCCGCGTGCGTTATGACGCCGCGCTCTGCATGTATCACGACCAGGCGCTGATTCCGTTGAAAACGCTGGCGTTCTGGGAAGGAGTCAACATCACGCTCGGTCTTCCGATCGTGCGAACGTCGCCCGATCACGGCACGGCCCCGGATATCGTGGGGCGAAAATCAGCCGACCCGCGCAGCATGATCGCCGCGATCGGAATGGCGGCGGCAATGGCGGATGCGCGAGGCCTCTGACGGATTGCCGCCCCTGCGCAGCGTCATCGCTGCCCACGGGCTCGCCGCGAAGAAATCCCTCGGGCAGAACTTCCTGCTCGATTTCAACCTGACTCGAAAAATCGCGCGCGCCGCAGGACCGCTGGACGGAGAAAATATTTACGAAGTAGGACCCGGTCCCGGCGGGCTCACGCGCGCGCTCCTGTCGGAAGGCGCAAACCGGGTGATCGCCATCGAGCGCGATGCCCGCTGTCTCCCGGCTCTCGAGGAGATCGCTCGTGTGTATCCCGGTCAACTGGACGTGGTTGCCGCCGACGCTTTGGTGCTCAGCGAGAGAGAGGTTCTCGCCAATCTCCGCGCCATGGTGCCCGTGCGGGTCGCTGCAAACCTTCCCTACAATGTCGCCACGGCCCTGCTCGTGAAATGGCTCACTGCCGCGGATTGGCCGCCCTTCTGGAAGAGCCTGACGCTCATGTTTCAGCGCGAAGTCGCGAACCGCCTGGTCGCGGCAACCGGTTCCGGAGAATTCGGCCGCCTCTCGGTTCTCGCGCAATGGCGAACGCGCCCTCGCATTCTCTTCGACGTGGATCGTCGC
Organism: Rhizomicrobium sp.; assembly: GCA_036495845.1. Classification (GTDB taxonomy): domain Bacteria; phylum Pseudomonadota; class Alphaproteobacteria; order Micropepsales; family Micropepsaceae; genus Rhizomicrobium. The sequence goes on along the minus strand of DASXMF010000088.1, from coordinate 221 downwards.
GCATTCACGCCGTCGCCCAACGTGACGTCGAGCCTTGTTCGCCTCGAACCCCTGTTGACACCTGTTGCAGTCGCGCGGCTTGAAGATCTCGAATCCGTCACGGCCGCGGCTTTTGGCCAGAGGCGAAAAATGCTGCGTCAGAGCCTGAAGACGCTCGTTGCAGATGCCGGCACTCTTTTCCGGGAAGCCCGTGTCGATTCGCGGATGCGGCCGCAGGATCT
>DASXMF010000087.1:0-26660 GCA_036495845.1 Rhizomicrobium sp. | reverse complement strand
CTAAACTTGCCGCGGCTGCCAGCGAGGCGGCCAAGGGCGGCGCCGCGCCGCGGGTGCCGGAAGAAGGTCCGGACGACGTGAAACGCGCTGCGCGTGCCTTCAATCTGATGACGGACCAGGTCTCGAGGACGCTGGAAAGCCAGCGTCAACTGCTGTCGGCGGTCGGACACGATCTGCGCACGCCCATTACCGCGTTGCGCATCAATTCGGAGTTCATCGAAGACGAGGAATTGCGCGAGCGCATCCAGAAAAATCTCGAGGAGCTGCAGGAATTGACCGAGGCAGTCCTTTCCACGGTTCGCGGAGCCGGGGGCGAAAAGGCGCGCAAGATTGATCTTGCCGCCCTGATCGAGAGTCTTTGCACCGACCTGGATGAAATGGGTGAGCCGGTGTCGTGGTCGATGCATGCCGCGGCGCCGATTACGTGCCGGCCGAACGAAATCCGGCGCGCAGTGCGCAATCTGATTCAGAACGCGATCGCCTATGGAAAACACGCGGATGTGTGCCTGGATGCCAAACCGGATCGTTACGACATCATCATCGACGATGATGGCCCCGGCATCGCGGAATCGGATCGGACGCGGGTATTCGAGCCGTTCGTTCGTCTGGATGCGTCGCGTAGCGCCGAGACCGGCGGCTCCGGTCTGGGCCTGACCCTCGTTAAAGCCATTGCTGAAGGTCACGGTGGCCGCATCGCACTCGAAAACCGCTCGGACCATGGTTTGCGCGCAAGGCTCAGTTTGCCTCTCGAACCCGTGGGCGCTTAATCTGACTGATGCAATTCCTTGAACTTGCGCCACGGGATGCCGAGGGCGCGGTACTGGCGCACGCCACGCGCATCGAAGGTCGTCAGCTGAGAAAGGGGCACTTGCTCAGCAAAGACGACGTGGAAGCCCTTGCGCATGCCGGGCTGCCGACAGTTACCGTCGCGCAACTTGGTTCGGGCGATATCGACGAGAATGGTGCCGCCCTCAGAATCGCACGCGCCTGCGCTGGTACGGGCATAACCCTGGCTCCTGCATTCACGGGCCGGGTGAACCTTCATGCCGCCGCCGCGGGCGTTGCTCTTGTGAACGCGAACTGCATTGACGCCCTGAATGCCATCGACGAATCGATTACCGTGGCGACGGTGGCGCCATTTGCAAGAACGCGGCTGCGCCAGATCGTGGCCACCATCAAGATCATTCCCTTTGCCGCCCCTACACGATCTGTCGAAGCCGTCGAGCGTCTCGCCCGCGGTCATCAATGCGTTGGCGTTGCTCCCTTCATGCACAAATCGCTCGCCCTGGTCTCCACCCGTTTCCCACACACAGGAACTTCACTACTCGACAAGAATCGCACTGCCCTCGAGGCGCGCGCGTCGGCGCTGGGCTCGCGCGTCATTCTCGAAAGACGCGTTGCGCACGAAATCGATGCCGTCGCCACAGCCATTGCCGAAGCGTTGGCAGCCGGCGCCGATCCCATCCTTGTCTTTGGCGCCGGCGCCATCGCAGATCGCCGCGACGTGGTGGCCGCAGGCATAGTGCGAGCGGGGGGAACGATCGAGCATTTCGGAATGCCGGTCGATCCGGGAAATCTCTTGCTGATCGGTCGCCTTAAAAGCGCAGCCGTCATCGGCATGCCAGGCTGCGCGCGATCGCCCAAGCGGAACGGTTTCGACATGGTGCTGGAGCGTCTGCTCGCGGGCCTTCCGATGGGGCGCCCCGAAATCACGGCGATGGGCGTCGGCGGCCTGCTTAACGAGATCGCTTCCCGCCCACAGCCGCGCAACCTCGAATCATCCGGTGCAGGCGCCGCATCGCGAATTGGCGCGATCGTTCTCGCCGCCGGACTTTCGTCGCGCATGGGGCGCAACAAGCTTCTTGTCCGAATCGGAGAAGAACCGCTCGTGCGCCGCGTGGTGCGGACACTGACCGCTAGCCGGGCGGATCCCGTCGTTGTGGTCACGGGCAACGAGGCGCCAGCAGTGAAGGCTGCCCTTGCCGGACTTCCTGTCGTATTCGCGCACAACGCAAGTTTTCGTGAGGGATTGAGCACATCGCTGCGCTCCGGGGTACAGGCGCTGCCCGAAGCTTGCAGCGGCGCTCTGGTTGTACTCGGAGATATGCCCGCCATATCGCAAGATCTTGTCGACGGGATGATCGACGCCTTCAATCCTGCGGAAGGTCGCGCAATTTGCGTGGCGAGCCACAAGGGAAAGCGAGGCAACCCGGTGCTCTGGGATCGCCGGTTTTTCCCCGACCTGATCGCCGTCACAGGCGATGTGGGCGGCAAGCATCTCATTGCCGAAAACGAGGAATTCGTTTTCGAAGTGGAAAGCGCCGACGAAGGCCCGCTGACGGACATCGATACGCCGGAAGAACTCGAGCTCTGGTTCGCGAGCAGCAAATGAGCGATACGCTTTACAGGAAGGATCTCCTTCGGCTCGCGGCCGATGCTCATGGAGCGGGGACGCTTGCCTCGCCCAATGCTTGCGGCGAGGCATACAATCCCGCGTGCGGGGACAGGGTGAAGGTGCAGCTGCTCGTCGCAGACGGACAAATCCTGGAGATGGCGCATGAGACAAAAGCCTGCGTGCTTGCGCAGGCTTCGATTTCGATCCTCGCGCAAGGACTGAAGGGCGCCAAGCACGCGCAGATTCAGCATTTGCACGACGAAATCGCGGGCATGCTTGCAGCGCATGCTCCACCCCCCGCTCGGCCGTTTGACTCCTACGAGGCATTCGTCGGCGCGGTCGAATATCCCGGCCGCCACCGCTGCGTGCTTCTGCCCATCGAAGCGGTGCTCGACGCGTTAGACTCGGGCGAACCAGACGGCATAGGGCGACGCGGATAAGACATCGCCGGAGCTGCTCGTCTCGCCGCTCCCCCACGCGAGCGGTGTGGCGGACGAGATCAGCGGCTCGCGATACGTGTTGCGTTCCGGGCTCATATTGAAGACACAAAGAATGCGCTCGCTCCCGTGAGAGCGCACGAACGCCAGAGTCTTTCCTGGCGCATCGAGAAACTGGATGTCGCCCAGTCGCAATGCGGGACTTCGACGCCGCACGTCAAGCATCCGGCGCACGTAGATGAGTGTCGACCTCTCGTCCCTTTCCTGTCCCGAGGCAGCCAATTCGCGATGCTCCGGCGACAGGGGCAACCAGGGCGTGCCTGACGTGAAGCCGAGATTGGGTGCGTCCGCATCCCACGGCATCGGCGTGCGGCATCCGTCGCGGCCTTTGCTCACCGGATAATAGAGGTCGCCCACCGGATCCTTGAGCTGATCGCGTCGAAGCCTTGCTTCCGGCAAACCCAGCTCTTCGCCCTGGTAGAGAAGCGCCGTGCCACGCAGCGATAGGAGCAATGCAAGCAGAAGCTTCGCCAGGGCGGGATTGCTCCCCTCTCCACCGAAACGTGTGAAGGTGCGGACGACGTCATGATTGGAGAAGCCAATCGACGGCCAGTGTTCGGGAAAGCGGGCCAGCGTCGCGTAGTGGTCCCGCACAAATTCCGGGCCGAGCTTTTGCGCCTTCAGCATCGGGAAAGTGTATCCGGAATGCAAACCAATCGTCGGCGACGAAAATCCTCCACAACGCTCCGGGTCTTCCGAAAACTCGCCCATGACGAAGCGCTCGGGATAGCGCTCCACCCGCCGGCGGATCTGGTCCAGCACCTCGAGGCTTTCGGGCAAGTTGCTGTCATGCCGATGAAATTGAAGATAAGGGGCATGTGCCCAAGTGGCGGCGGTGCGGCGTGCTTCCGGCACGGCAGGATTGTCCGCAAGCGTCGCGTCATGCAGGAAAGCATTGGCGACGTCGAGGCGAAAACCGTCTACGCCTTTTGCCAACCAATGATCGAGCACAGAGAGCGCTGCTTCGCGCGCATCCGGATTTCGCCAGCTGAGCTTCGGCTGCTGACGAAGGAATTTGTGGTGATAACAGGCACGCCGCGCCGGATGGTAGGACCACGCCGGCCCTCCGAAGGCGGAGAGCCAATTGTTCGGCGCCGTGCCGTCGAGGCGGGGCGGCGCCCAGACGAACCAATCGGCCTTGTCTGCGCCGTCGAGGCTTGACCGGAACCACGGATGTTCATCCGAGGTATGGCACAACACTTCGTCGAGCAGAACTTTAAGTCCGCGCGCATGGGCCTCCGCGAGCAACCGTCGGAAATCCGAGTCCGTGCCGTAATCGGTATGGACGGTTTCATAGTCCGAAACATCGTAGCCCCAATCGCGGTTCGGCGAAGGGTGAACCGGCGAAAGCCAGATCGCGTCCACCCCGAGAGCGGCGATGTATTCAAGCTTCGAGATCAGTCCGGCGAAATCGCCGATTCCGTCTGCGTTCCCGTCGGCGAAACTGCGGATGTAGACCTGATAGACGACTGCGCCGCGCCACCAGGGCGTGGGTCGATCGCTCACGCGTCGCTCGCGCGGGCGACGATCCTGCTCACAAGCCCGTAAGCTTTTGCTTCCTCAGCCGACATCCAGAAGTTCCGGTCCGTGTCGGCGACAACCCTCTCGTAGGTTTGACCCGTTTCGCGCGCGATCGTGCGATTGAGACGTTCGCGCATTTTAACGATTTCCTGCGCCTCGATGGAAATATCGGAAACCGGTCCCGCCACGCCGCCCAACGGTTGATGCAGCAGGAATCGAGTGTTTGGCAATGCGCAGCGGTTCTCGCGGTGAGCGCCGATATAGATGTGCGCTCCGGCGCTCGCTACCCAGCCCGTGCCGATCATCTTCACCCGGGGACCGACGAACCGAATCATGTCGTGGATCGTGTCGCCCGATTCCACATGCCCGCCCGGCGAATTGATGACGACCCGGATGTCGCCGTCGCCTTCCGCCGCATGGGCGAGCAGCTGCGCGGTAACACGCTCGGCGAGTTTCATGTTGATCTCGCCGAAAATGAGCACGGTGCGCGATTTGAACAGGGCCTGCTGAACGGGAGAGATTTGCGATTCGGGCGCTGCCGGTTCCTTGGGCTTTTCTTCTTCGTCGAGACGGGACACGTGATGCTCCTCAAGGGAATGGAAGATATATGCTTCGGCGGCCGCGCTTCGGCAAGCCCGGCCTGGAGCGCATTTTTTGCCCGGGCGACTACCCCAGGCTCGCCACCGCGGCCGACAGCGTCGGGCCAATTTCGGTATGCAGGACGAGGTCGGCCGCCGCGTCCTGATCGGTTGCCTCGCGGTTTACGATGACAAGTGTGGCGCCGCTACGCCAGGCAAGAAGCGGAAATCCTGCCGCAGGATAAACGACCAGTGAGGAACCCAATACAAGGAAGAGATCGCAGGAACGTGCCGCGCGCTCGGCGCGGTCCATTTCCGTCTCTGGCATCGCCTGGCCGAACGAAATGGTCGCCGTCTTGAGGGTTCCTCCGCATGCGCGGCAATCGGGAGGTTCGCCGTGCAATTCGAAATGGGTGCGGATCGGGGCGAGTGCCGAATGCCCTCCGCAGTCGAGACATCTGGCATAGCGCGTATTTCCGTGCAGCTCGATGACGCATTCCGGCGGAACTCCGGATTCCTGGTGTAGGTTGTCGATGTTTTGCGTGATCACGTGACTGGCGATACCCCGCGCAACCAGCTCCGCGACTGCCCTGTGTCCGGAATTTGGCTTTACACGCGCAAAAACTTCCTCCATGGCAAAGCGGCGCCTCCACGCTTCTCTGCGCATGGCAGAGGAGGCCACAAAATCCTGAAAATCGATCGGCGCCATTTGAGTCCAGATCCCGCCGGGTGAGCGGAAATCGGGAATTCCCGACTCTGTCGAGATGCCTGCGCCCGTGAACACGACGGCCCGCCTTGCGTCACCGAGCATGCCTGCCAAACGAGCAATCGGCTCTTGCGGGATCACTTTCAAACTGTGCTCCAACCTGATGTTTTTGAACGGAATATTCGCAAGCCAGGTCGCCACGTTTTTCTGGCGTGGTCGCCGACATTGGACCGGGGCATGACGTACAAAATAGCATGCTGGCCGGCGGAGGCTAATGGCCGGGGCCAGGGCGAATTGAACAGGTTGCATCGCAGCCGAACGAGCGCGTCCAGCGACTGATGCAGCAACTGGCGCAAGAGAAGAACTGCCGCTAGGCCCGTGTTATCTCTCGGAGGGCTCCACGTCGCCGCAATCGGCGGAAATCCACCGGCCTTCGAATTTGTTTTTCGCGTTGAACGGCTGGTTGCCTTCGTGGCCTGTGAATTCGGATTCGCCTGCGAAGTGCTCGGGAGAATCGTAAGTAACCGAGAAATGCGACGTCCCCTGAACTGCGCCCGAACACACCATGTCGGCAGAGAAAGTCTGGCCGACGATCGTGCTGCTGGAAAGCTTGCACTCGTGTCCGCGCATCGGCGGTGGCTGGTCTGAAGCAACTTCCTCTGCGGTCATGCAGTATTGGCTGGTGAACGAACGATGGTCCGGGATCTTGACGCCATGGGCTTTCATCGCCGCAAGCGCTTCCGGTGGCAGCGACATCTCCGGAGCACTCTCGTTCGTCGTGGTTGTTTCCCACAATCCTGCCTTGCCATGCGACGCCAGGACATCAGCCGGCAACGCAATTGCAGCCAGAACAAGGACACTTCCGCCAATCGCAATACGTGACAACATTCTTCTGCTCCCCTATCGCGGCCCGCGATGGACCTGGACGATTCGAAGTGTTGCATGGGGCCGGTGGCTTGCAAAGATCGTCGGCGGACGCCCCGCCCCCTGTTCGAAGACCTCACCTGCCACGCTTAGGCCTATAGGCCCCCAGGATCGTTTTGCAGGATCCGAATTGCGCGTGCATTCGTCAACGAAACCTTTCAGCAACCACAAAGAATCGCAACTCCGTTCAAGCGCCCACGGGCCGGCGCGAGCAATTTTAAGGGTTGGGGAATGTATTGTTCGTATCCTGCGGCTACAGGGACCGTTCATGACTCGCCGCAACCCATCCCGACCGACGACGCTGCTCGCCAGCTATTGCGAGACGCTGGGTTACATGCGCCTGCGCGCGCAAAGGGAACTCGCCCTGAACACGGCGAAGGTGGAAGCCGAGTTGGCGAGCCGTTCGAAATCGGAATTTCTCGCCAACATGAGTCACGAGCTGCGCACGCCTCTCAACGCCATCATCGGGTTCTCCGATCTCATTCAGCATCTCGGTGTACAAAACTCCGTCAAGAACCTCGAATATGCGTCGAACATTGCCGATGCCGGCCGTCATCTGCTCAACATCATCTCCGACATACTCGATATTTCGAAGATCGAGAGCGGGACAGCGACACTCTGCCTGACCCAACAGGATGTCCGCGAGCTTGTCGATTCCAGCGCGCTCCTCGTTCGCGAGCGCATCGAGTCGAAGGCCCAGCGGCTGGAAGTGCGCCTTGCCACGGATTTACCGTTTCTCACGGTGGATGGAAGGCGCATCCGGCAAATACTCATCAATCTGCTTTCGAACGCGCACAAATTCACTCCCCGATTCGGCTCAATTCAATTGGACGCAAGCCGTCGCTCCGACGGCGGTGCGACGATTTCCGTGTCGGACACCGGGCCGGGCATGGCGCCGGAAGAGCTGCAGATCGCGTTGAAGCCGTTTGGACAGGTTCGCTCCGACCATCTCCACAGCCATGGCGGTACTGGTCTCGGCCTTCCCATAGCGGTAGCGCTGGCGAGGCAGCACGGCGGCGACCTGCATCTCTCCAGCAAGGTCGGCCACGGCACGACGGTAATCTTGACCCTGCCCCCCGCAGCGGCCCAGTCCACCATTCCTTGGGACGGAGAACACTACGAAGGATCGTTTGGTCCACGCTCTGCCCAGGAAACGCGAGTCCCCGCATGAGCCAGCCAGTCTTCGAATTGCATCCGGTCCGCGAACTTGAGAACGTGCCAGCGATCGCACAGGAGCCGATCGGGCGCGTCGTTTCGGTCACCGGACCGCGGGCGGTAGCGGCCCTCGACCGAAGCGCGCGGCACATGCTGCATCTCGAAGCGCCGCGCGTGCAGATCGGCGCTCTATTGAAAGTCGCAACACCTGCATCGTCGGTCATCGGTCTGGTGACCGCAGTGAGCACGCCGATGCCGGCGACCGACGAGGCAAACGGGGAAATCGGACTTATCGAGCTCAATCTCGTCGGCGAGATCGTCCCTTACGGAGCAGACCGGCAATTGACGTTTCGCCTGGGTGTCGCAAGCCCGCCCACGATCGGCGACCCCCTGCTCCTGGCCGACCGGCACGATCTGACGCGGGTATTTGCGCCGTCCGCTCTCGCGACGATCAAGGTCGGCGCGCTCTATCAGGACCCGGCGGTGGCCGCACGGTTGCGGGTCGACGACCTCCTGTCCAAGCATTTCATCATCGTCGGCAGCACGGGTTCGGGAAAATCCTGCGCGCTCACGTGCATTCTTCAGCGGATTCTGGACGATCACCAATATGCCCACATCGTCGTATTGGACATCCACAATGAGTACCTGACGGCGTTTGGCGACAAGGTCGAGGCAGTAAACCTCAACAACTTCAATTTGCCTTTCTGGCTCCTGAATTTTCAGGAACTGACGACCGCCCTTACGACTTCGGACGAATATCGCGACGCGGAGACCGAAATCCTGAGTGAAGGCGTGATTCACGCGAGGCGACGCTACTCCGATACCGGATCGGCGCGCGGCGCGTTTCTGCGCAAATCCACCGATGTCACTCATCTGACCGTCGAAACACCCACGCCGTTTCGGTTGTCGGACGTCATCTCGTACATCGACGAGCAGTTGGGAAGGATGGAACGCACGCAACTTGCACTTCCCTACCGGCGACTGAAAGCGCGCATCGAAACCATGATTGCCGATCAGCGATACAATTTCATGTTCGGCAGCCTGACCGTGCAGGACACGATGTCGGAAATCCTGGGGCGCCTGTTCCGCGTTCCGGACGACGGAAAACCGATCACCGTCATCGATCTCTCCGTCGTGCCGGCGGAAATCCTGGATGTGGTTATTTCGGTGATTTCACGCCTCGCCTTCGATCTGGCCGTGTGGAGCAAAGGCGGGTTGCCCACGCTTCTCGTGTGCGAGGAGGCGCATCGCTATGCTCCGAGCGCCGACAGCCGTTATTTCGGACCGACCCGGCAGGCGCTTTCCCGCATTGCGAAGGAAGGCCGAAAATATGCAATCTCGCTCGCTCTCATCACGCAACGGCCCTCCGAGCTTGATCCCACGATCCTCTCCCAATGCAGCACGGCCATCACGCTTCGCCTTTCCAGCGACCGCGATCAGCAGGTGATGCGCTCTTCAACCTACGAAGGCACCCTGGATCTTCTGGATTCCCTTCCCCTCCTCGGCGATCGCGAAGCGATCATTCTGGGGCAAGGCGTGTCGATGCCGATGCGCATCACCTTCGACAACCTCAACAGCAACGCGGTTCCGCGCAACCTCAACGTCGGATTCTCGAAGGCCTGGAAACAGCCCAACATGAACCGCGACGAACTCGAAGGAATTGTTGCCCGATGGCGCCAGAGAGGCCGCGAGAAGGGCTGAGAACTGCGAATGCAGGAGGTAATCTGGCGCGCCCTAGGGGAGTCGAACCCCTCTTGCAAGATTGAAAATCTTGAGTCCTAACCGATAGACGAAGGGCGCGGGGACCGGGGCGGCTATAAAGACCGCACAACTCGTTGGCAAGCGGGCAATCTAAGCTGCCGCTGCCGCGTCTTCGACTTGCAGCTGCGCCTCGGTCCGTCCGTTCCAGCGATTGACGCGCAAAAAACCGGCGGCATGAACGTGCCCGCCCCTCGCGCGCTGGAGCGCTTCGCCCAGCGCCGTACCTGCCGCCCTGAAGGCAATGGCGGAAAGCCGCGAGCCGTCGCCTCCTTCAAGGCGCAGGCGCATGTGGCCTTGTCCCACGATGTCGGCATAGGCAAGCCGGACGCCGCAAGCCGCCAGCACGGGTTCGGAGTTGCCGGCGCCGAAAGGACCGGCGCGTTCGATCTCTTCGGCAAGCGCCGGCGTCGCGCCCGACGTGGAGACAAGGGCATCAAGCGTCAATTCCGTCTGGCAATCCGCCTTGTCATTCGCGCTCGCCAAACTCACGGCCAGATGCTCGCCAAAGGCATCAAAACGATCGGAGGCCAGAGAGAGTCCAGCGGCCATCGCGTGGCCGCCGCCGGACTCGAGGATGCCTGCCTCGCACGCGCGACGAATGACGGATCCAATGTCGATGCCGGGCACGGATCGCGCCGACCCCCGTCCCAGCCCGCCCTCGAAGCCGATGACGATGGCCGGCTTCCGGTACCGTTCCTTCAATCGTCCGGCGACGATGCCAACAACTCCTGGGTGCCAGCCGTCACCAGAAACGAGAGTGTAGGGTCGGTCGGATTGGTTTGCGGCAAGGCCAATCGCTTCCTGCACAATCAAAGCCTCAATGGCCTGTCTTTCGCGGTTGTGCCGATCAAGCTGTTGGGCAAGAATCAAAGCCTCTGAATCGTTCCGTTCCGTCAGCAATTCCGCACCCAAACTCGAGCGTCCGACGCGGCCTCCGGCATTGATGCGAGGGCCGAAGACGAATCCGCAATGATAGGCCGTGAATGGCGGCTCGACGGCGGCCACCGCCGCAAGCGCCCGGATGCCGGGCCGTTCAAGCGCAGATAACTTCGATTGCGCCGAGCGCACGAACGCCCGATTGACGCCCACGAGCGGCACGACATCGCAAATCGTGGCCAGGCCAACGAGATCAACACACGCGCGCAGATCGGGTTCGGCAATTCCATTCTGCACATACCACCCCGAGTTGCGGAGGCAACGATTGAGAGCCACGGCGAAGAGGAACGTCACGCCGGCTGCGCACAGATAGCCCAAACCCGATTCGTCGCCGCGCCGGTTCGGATTGATGTGCGCAACAGCGGGGACTTCATGATCGACCGCATGATGATCGAGGACAATGATGTCGAGATGCGCGTTTCGCGCGGCCTCCAGCGCCGCATGCGCTGCAGCTCCACAATCGACTGTGATGACGAGTGATGCTCCCGATTCCTTCAGCCGCAACAGCGCGGCGGCATTAGGTCCGTAGCCCTCCTTCAGACGGTCGGGAACATAAAGGACGGGAGACAATCCCAGCGCTGTCAGAAAATCATGCAGAAGAGCTGCGGAACACGATCCGTCGACGTCGTAATCACCAAAGACGGTGATCGTCTCGCCGCTCTTCACTGCGGATTCTGCGCGTGCGACCGCAATATTCATATCCTTGAGGGTCAAGGGCTCGGGCAGAAACCGCTTGAGCGTCGGATTGAGATAGTCCGCGACGCAATCGGCGGCGACTTGGCGTACCGAGAGCAATTGAGCGAGCGTAGGCGAAACACCCGCCACCTGCTCGAGAAGACGCACGGCTTGCCGGTCGCTCTCGCGAAACATCCATTTGCGGCCGGAGAAAGAACGGGTGACGTTCAGCGCCGCGCAATGCGGATGGCGTACGGCATCAGGGAGCATGGCCGCGAATGTGGCGCGCTTTGATCCAACGCACTGTTCGCGTTCCCGAACGCATCAGGATGCTCGAAGTGCTCACGAATTGCCCGTGCCAATGCACACCTTCGAGCATGGAGCCGTCCGTCACGCCGGTTGCTGCGAAGACGGCATCGCCGCCGGCAAGGTCCGTAAGCGTGTATTTGCGCCGCAGGTCTGTAATTCCGAGCCGCGCCGCACGCGAACGCTCCTCATCATTGCGGAAGACGAGGCGCGCCTGGATTTGCCCACCAACACAGCGCAGTGCCGCAGCTGCCAGCACGCCTTCCGGCGCACCGCCCTGCCCGACATAGAGATCAATTCCGGTCGCAGGATCGCTCGTCGCTATGACGCCGGCGATATCGCCATCGGTGATCAGCCGGATGGCCGCGCCTGACTTCCGCACCCCTTCGATGAGTGTCGCGTGGCGCGGCCGGTCGAGAATGCAAGCGGTAATCTCGGAGGGCGGAACACCCTTCGCCGCGGCAAGGGCCAGTATGTTGTCCCTGGGATCGGCATCGAGATCGACGACACCCTCGGGATATCCCGGCCCCACGGCGATCTTGTCCATGTAGGTATCCGGCGCGTTGAGCAGCGAACCTTTCTCTGCGATCGCGATCACGGTCAGCGCATTCGGAAGCGCCTTGGCGGTCAGCGTCGTTCCCTCGAGCGGATCGAGCGCAATATCGACCGCGACATCGCCGGATCCGACGTGTTCGCCGATGTAGAGCATGGGAGCCTCGTCGCGCTCGCCCTCGCCGATCACCACCACTCCGTCGATCGAAAGGCCATTAAGCGCCGAACGCATCGCTTCCACCGCGACGTGGTCCGCGGCACGTTCGTCTCCCCGTCCTATCTGTTTCGACGCCGCAATGGCGGCAGCCTCCGTCACCCGGACGGCTTCGAGCGCCAGTTTGCGATCCATCGGTTGGGGCATGAATGTCTCCGCTTCGCCCGCTCGTCACCCCGCTTCCATGGGAATCATCACGGGCGCGCTCAACACCTTGTCCGAGCCGGCAATCGCGTTCAAGGCGGCGGAGACAACAGTGGGAACGCATTCATGCGTAATCATGACGATAGCCACCGGCTCACCCGGCGCGCGGCCGCGCTGGATCATGCTTTCGATGGATATTTCCGATTGCGCCAAATGACCCGCGATTTCCGCCAGAACGCCCGGCCGGTCGAGAACCTGAAACCGCAGATAATATGCGCTCAGTCTCGCGCCGGGCGGCGCAGACACGGCCGATCTCAATCGCGAGGCCGGTCGTCCAAATGTGAAACCGATCGAACCGCGTCCGATATCCATAAGATCGGCAATGACGGCCGCGGCCGTGGGCGCTTCGCCGGCGCCGCGGCCTTCGAAGAAGAATGGTCCCGCCTCGCCGGCATCGGCAACAACGGCGTTGAACGCGCCGTCCACGTCGGCGAGTGGCGTTCCCAGCTTGACCATCGCGGGCTGAACGCGCTGATCGATTCCCTCCGCACTCATCCGGGCGACGCCCAGCAGCTTGATGCGGTAGCCGAACTCCCGCGCAAAGGTGATGTCTTCGGGCGTTACGTCTTCAATCCCATGGATCGACATCAGTTCGAGGTTTGGCCGGACGCCGAAGGCAACGCTTGCCAAAATCGCGAGCTTGTGCGCGGTATCGCCCCCTCCAACGTCCAGACCAGGATCTGCTTCTGCGAAACCCATGCGCTGCGCTTCGGCGAGCACCTGGTGAAACGTGCGGCCAGTCGATTCCATCTGGGTCAGGATGTAGTTGCAGGTTCCGTTCAATATCCCGCGAACCGCCCCGACCCCGTGCGCCACCAGACTCTCGCGCAACGCCTTGACGATCGGAATCCCTCCGGCGACCGCGGCTTCGAATTTGAGAGCGACACCTCGGCTCTCTGCGATCGCGGCCAGTTCCGCGCCATGGCGCGAAAGCAGCGCCTTGTTTGCCGTTACAACATGTTTGCCGGAATGGAGCGAGGCGCGGATGAGATCGAGCGCTACGCCGTCCTCTCCCCCGATCAGTTCGACGACGACATCTACGTCCGACCGTGCAAGAGTCAAAGGCTCGTCTGCCCAAGGCAGGGCCGAGACCGCGGCAATTCTTCTCTTTTGCGGATCGCGCGCGCTGACGAATGTCGGAGCGATTGCGCACCCCGCCCGTTCAGCAAGGTCGTCGGCACGCTCGACAAGGACGCGTACGACGCCCAAACCCACCGTGCCGAGGCCGGCGACGGCAACATGCAACGGCCTGTTCATCCGGAAGCCTCAGGGCTGCGGGGCAACCGCAGGCTTCGACTTCTTCCGATGGCGATGGGTGGGCCTGAGAGAAGCAGGCTGACCCTGGATACCGGGCGTGGCGGCCGCCACGGCCGTCTGCTGGTAGCGCGACAGGATCGGCTGAGGCACGAACTGCGCCACCGAGGCGGTCAGGGGCGGAGCGCTGGAAGGGGCAAAGCTGGTCTCCATACTTGCCTGCGGCGGTGGCACGGCGGCCTGTGGCGGCGCGGCCTCCGCGCTCGCGACTTGCGTTGGAGGCGGCGCAGAAGATTTCGTACCTGATGGCGGCGGTGCCGGGGGTTCAGGGGCGGGCGCCGCCTGGTTGGAGCTGGCCGACTGCCCGGCAGACGCGGCGGATGCAGATTGGCCCGACGTGTCCGAGCCGGCATCCGGAGAAGTCTGGTCACTATTCGATTCCGTTTGTTCGGCCGGCTGGGTGCCAGGACCAACCGTCGATGGGTCGGCCGGCGGCGGTGCGGCAGACGGCGGCGGAGCCGCGGCTTCCGTTCCGCCTTTGAGTTCGTCGGCGCCATATTTTGCCCGGGTACGGTCTGCTTCCAGAGAATCGGCGACCTGCTTTTGATCGTCCGAGGTCGACGGCGGGGCCGGTTTGTCAGGAATGCTGGCAATGTCCGGTGTTTGTGCGCTGTCCGGGCTCGTGTCTGCGGGCTGATCGCTCGCAGCCTGGCTGTCGCCGCCGATCCATGTTGTCGGATCCACCCAATCGGGAATGTCGGAGCATGCGCCAAGCCCGGCCGCGAAGAGGACCGGCACGGCCACGCGCGCAAGCAATTTCGTTCGAATGCCCATTTTGAAGCTCATGACATTCCTCCGACTGGGACCGTCGCCCGATCCGCCGCGCCGCCGAGTCTATATAGAGATCGGTCCGGCGTTCCAAGCCGATCCGGGGCGCGTCACTCGACGATTCGACCATGGCAGGTCCTCAAAAGCGGAACTCGCGACTTGCGGTTGAAAAGGGCCACAGAGTATCTAGCTCGCAATCCGGAAAGGCATTCGATGACCAGCCGCGCGCGATCCAGACAGACCGCAAACGATACGAAGAAGGAGCCGGATAGCCGCGCAAAAGCGGCGGCCGCGGCGACCACAACCGACGATGACGGCGAATACCGGATTGCCGATCCAGGCGAATTCGCCCGCAACATGGTGCGCGTTGGCATTCAGTCGCAGCGTCTGCTTGGCGACTTTCTCAAGAATCAGGCCGCGAAAGCGGGAAGCGAGCCTCTCGACCCGCTCAATCTCGCTGGCGCGTTCATGGATTTGCTGCGGGGCATGGTTGCAGACCCCGCCGCGATCATGGAAGCGCAGTTCGCGTTGTGGCGGGATTACATGGGCCTTTGGGAACGCACAGCACGGCGCATGATGGGCGGCGATGCCGAGCCTTCGGTCGTCCCGGCCGCCGGGGACAAGCGATTCAAGGACAAGGACTGGCAGGAAAACCAGATTTTTGATTTCATCAAGCAATCCTATCTTCTCACTGCGAACTGGCTGCAGAGCACGGTCGCCAGGGTCGAGGGGCTCGATCCGCAGTCCCGCCGTCGCGTCGAATTCTACACCAGGCAGTTCGCTGATGCCTTCGCGCCGACGAACTTCGTTCTGACCAATCCGGAAGTGCTGCGGGCCACGCTTCAGTCCAACGGAGAGAATCTTGTTCGCGGGTTGAACAACCTGCTCGAGGACCTTGACCGCGGGCAGGGCCAGCTCTCCATCCGACAGACCACCGAAGCCTTCAAGGTCGGAAAGGACATCGCCACAGCGCCGGGCAAGGTGATCTTCCGAAACGAGCTCCTCGAGCTGCTTCAATACAATCCGTCGACAAAAGAGAGTTACGAACGTCCGCTGCTGATTTTCCCGCCCTGGATCAACAAGTTCTACATCCTCGATCTTCGTCCGGAGAATTCCTTCATTCGCTGGGCTGTCGCGCAGGGCTACACTGTTTTTGTCGCCTCCTGGGTCAATCCGGACAGCCGCCTCGCAAAGAAAACTTTCGAAGACTACATGCGCGACGGAATATTCGCGGCACTCCAGGCCGTGGAAAAAGCTACGGGCGTCAAGAGTCCCAATGTCATCGGCTATTGCATCGGAGGAACGCTTCTCGCCAGCACGCTTGCCTACATGGCAGCGAAGAACGACAACCGAATCCATTCCGCCACGTTCTTCGCGGCGCAGTCGGACTTTAGCGAGGCCGGCGATCTTCAGGTGTTCATCGATGACGTGCAGCTCGAAGCTCTCGAAGAGCAGATGAACGCCTCGGGTGGGGTTCTGGAAGGCCGCCGCATGGCGACGACCTTCAACATGCTCCGCGCGAACGACCTGATCTGGTCATTCGTCGTGAACAATTATCTGCTCGGCCGCGATCCTGTGCCGTTCGACCTGCTCTATTGGAACTCGGATACGACGAGGATGCCGGAAGCGACGCATCTCTTCTATCTGCGCGAGTTCTACAAGAACAACGCGCTTGCCAAGGGTAACCTCGCGCTCGGCGGCGTGAAGCTCGATCTCACGAAAGTGAAAATTCCCGTCTATCTGCAATCGGCGAAAGAGGATCACATCGCGCCTTATCGCTCCGTCTACAAAACGACGCAGTTTGTTGAAGGTCCCGTGCGATTCATATTGGCAGGTTCCGGGCATATCGCCGGCGTCATCAATCCTCCCGCCGCCAGGAAATACCAGTATTGGACCAACGATAAATTGCCGTCCAAGGTCGAGGACTGGCTGGCCGAAGCGAAGGAACATCCCGGCTCCTGGTGGACCGACTGGGATGCCTGGCTCTCGCCTCTTTCGGGAAAGAAGATTGCCGCACGCGTGCCCGGCGACGGCAAATTGAAACCGATCGGCGACGCGCCCGGAACCTATGTGACGGTCAAGGCCCAGTAACGCGGCCGTTCGAACGCATCGCCGCTGCGACGGCGCGACTTTCGCCATCGCCCCGGGATTCAAGGCCGGCAATCACTCCCGCCACGTCCTGAGACGCCTTGTCCTGCGAGAGTTTGAACTTGCCCTCCAGCGTATCGAACGCGACGGAAAATCCCCTGATACCTCTGAGCAGTGCCGTAATGCGGTCCCCGGGGATTTTTTCGATGGTCCAGGGCGATTTCGGCAGCAGCCGCTCTTCCTGCTCCTTCGACAGATCGATCAGCATTTGGAGCAACTCGCCATCATCGAGCCTTCGAGCACGGCCCGTTCCCTCCACGGCCACGTAATTCCAGGTCGGCACAAGTCGCTGCGTTTCGTACCAATCGGGCGAAACATACGCATTGGGACCGACAAGAGAGATTCGCACCTCCTCGCCATTCAATTCCGCAAACGGGTTTGCGCGCGAGAGATGGAAACGCGCGCCGCCACGCGGAGAAGGCTGTCGGTCGACGACGATCGGAGCGTAGGCAAATTGCACTCTGCCCCGCACGGCGGCCGCTATGGTGGCAAAACTCAATTTGCGCATCGCAGCCCGCAAGACCGCCGGGTCGTCGATGGCATAAGCGAATGGCCGATACATCATTTCAAGCCGGTTTCTTCCGGAAGCCCGAGCATGAGATTGAGATTTTGCACCGCAGCGCCGCTGGCGCCTTTGCCCAGATTGTCGAGCACGGCCACGAGTCGGACCTGCTTCGCCGCTTCGTTTCCGAGGACGTAGAGCTCCATCCGGTCGGAACCCGCCAGTTTTTCGGCATCGAGAATGGACGCAGTGCCGGATGGTTTCAGCGGCTCGACCTGCACAAGCGGCTGTCCGGCATAGGTCTGCGATAGCGTGGCGTGAATCGCGGCTGGCGTTGGATTGCCCGGCAGCGCCCAGAGTTGCAGCGGCACCTCCACCAGCATTCCCCGATAGAAACGCCCGACGCTTGGCGCAAAGAGCGGCGCATGATCGAGACCGGCATGCACGCGCATTTCCGGAACGTGCTTGTGAGAAAGAGAAAGTGCATAAGTGCGAACATTGGTCTTCGTGAATCCTGGTGAGCTCTTGTTCTCGAATTCCTCGATCATCGTTCCGCCACCGCCGGAGTAGCCCGAGACCGCGTTCACAGTCAGCGGGAAGCCCGAAGGCACAATTCCCTCGCGCACCAAGGGGCGAACCAGGGCGAGAAAGCCGGTGGCGTAACAGCCTGGATTGCTCACACGGTTCGCCATTGCAATCTGCCCGCCCCTGCCTGCCTCCAGCTCGGGGAAGCCGTAAACCCAGCCGGTTGTGGTCCGGTGGGCGGTAGACGCATCGAGCACGCGAACAGCCCGATTTTCGATGAGAGTGAGCGCCTGTCGGGCGGCCTCGTCCGGCAAGCAGAGCACCGCAATATCGGCTTCATTCAATGCGCTCGCACGCGCCGCTGGATCCTTGCGCGTAGAGTCCGCGAGCACAATCAGGTCGATGTCCGTCCGCGCCGAAAGGCGCAGCCCGATTTCGAGGCCGGTGGTGCCGGCCGCACCATCGATGTAGACGCGCGGCTTCATTCTTCGGTTCTCGCGCACTTCGCTTGACTCCGCCGAGTCAAGCCCCTTAGCTCATTTATCCGGGCGATTCTCGGGAAATCGTTCCGGTGCCGGTCCGAAGCGCCGGATCCGGCTCCCACGCTCCCGCACAATGATCGCAGGCATGACGCCTGCGGGGAGGATGCGATGGACCAGATCGACATCAACAGGCTGTGGCAGAATTTCACCGACACGATCACCAACCACTACACCGATTTCAATGGCAGGGTCGGTCGTACTCAGTTCTGGTACTACATCGCGGTCTACATCGTCGTCGCAATCCTTGTCAGCATCGTTGGCTCGATCGTCGGGATAGGTAGTGGCTTGCGCGGATTGTTTTCGCTCGCACTACTGTTGCCGAATATTGGAATGACGGCACGGCGCCTGCAGGATACAGGGCGTCCCGGCACCTGGGCATGGCTGCTCATCGTTCCGCTCGGCTTGGCAATCCTCACGGGCATTTTTGCTTTCGCCACGTGGTTCGCACTCGGACTTTTTGGGCTGTGGCTGATTCTGGCACCACTGATGTCACTTTTGGGCCTGGCGTCGCTCGCCGTGGCAATCGCCCTGATTTACTTCTGTGCGCAGCCCGGAACGTCCGGTCCGAACCAATATGGCCCCGAGCCGGCGCAATGGAGTCCGAATGCGCCGCCGGCAACGCCGGCAACGCCGCCGCCCGCGGCGACATAGAACATAAGTCCCGCTGCCGGAATTGATATCGAGCCGAAACTGAGAGCCTAGCGTTTCGAGAACTGGAAGCTGCGACGCGCCTTGGGGTGCCCGTATTTCTTGCGCTCGACGACGCGCGGGTCGCGGGTGAGGAATCCGCCCTGCTTGAGGACCGGCCGCAGGGAGACCTCGTAGACGACAAGCGCCTTCGAAATACCGTGACGGACGGCACCCGCCTGACCAGACAGACCCCCGCCGGCGACGCTGCACACGACATCGAACTGCCCGTCGCGATTGGCCGCGATCAACGGTTGGCGCAAAATCATGCGCAAAACCGGCCGCGCGAAATAGGTCTTTTCTTCCTTGCCGTTGACGGTGATACGGCCGTGGCCCGGTTTGATCCACACACGCGCCACCGCGTTCTTCCGCTTCCCCGTCGCATACGCCCTGCCCTTCGCGTCGCGGCTGCTCTTCGCCTGCTCGCGTGCCTCCGCCGCCGGCTCGGACGGCTTCGCCTTGATGAGCGTCGATTTCAGGTCGCTGAAGCTCTTCACGTCTTCGGCCATGATCAACCCGCCTTCGCTTTTTCGCCGCGGTGCGCACGCGGCGCAGCAGAGCGATAGTTGGTATTCTTGGGATTCATCGAGCCCACGTCGACTGCTTCCGGCTGCTGCGCGTCATGAGGATGCGTCGGGCCGGAATAAACCCTGAGATTGCCCAGTTGACGCTTCCCCAAGGGCCCGCGGGGCAGCATGCGCTCGACCGCCTTTTCGACGACGCGCTCGGGAAAACGGCCTCCGAGAACAGCTCCCGCCGTCCGTTCCTTGATGCCGCCGATATAGCCGGTGTGCCAGTGGTAGACTTTCTTCTTGAGCTTGTCGCCGGTGAGCAGCACCCTGGACGCATTGACGACAATGACGTTGTCTCCGCAATCCATGTGCGGCGTGAATGAGGGCTTGTGCTTCCCGCGCAGACGCAGGGCGATGAGCGATGCCAGGCGGCCCACGACCAGACCGGCCGCATCGATGACGACCCATTTCTTCTCGATCTCGGACGGCTTGGCCGAGTAGGTTTTCATTCCGGTGCTCCTCGGGATTCGTCGGGCCGGGCCGTATAGCGGGACCGGAGTGGGGCCGTCAAGCAATTGAGCCAGATTTTGCTGAATTTCCTACGTGTGGTAATATAATACCTCAATAAGTGCCGTGTTTGCACTCGTTCCCGAACCGCATGACTTTTCCCGCCCGGTGCTTACATTGGGGCACATGAACATCTCCAGCCCAGACCCGTTGGTTCTCGCGCAATCCAATGACTTTGTTCTGCGCCTCGTCATGAATCGGCCGGCGGCGCGCAATGCCCTAAGCCAGAATCTCATGCGTTCCCTTCAGGACGCATTGGACGCCGCTGCAGCGGAGCAAAGCCTGCGCGCAATCGTCCTCGCTGCAGCGGGACCCGCATTTTGCTCCGGACACGATCTCAAGGAAATGTCTGCCCATCGCCGCGCGCCGGATGAGGGTCGTGAGACATTCGCGACAATCTTTACACAATGCTCGCGGCTCATGCAGACAATCGTGCGCCATCCCAAACCGATCATTGCGGAAGTGCAAGGCGTCGCCACCGCCGCCGGCTGCCAGCTCGTCGCAAGCTGCGATCTGGCCGTTGCTTCGACGCAAGCGCGCTTTGCAACGCCTGGCGTGAACATCGGACTATTCTGTTCGACGCCGATGGTGGCATTGTCGCGCAATGTCGCGCGCAAGCAGGCGATGGAAATGCTTCTGACAGGCGAGATGGTCCCGGCTGACGATGCCCGCCATATCGGCCTCGTCAATCGAGTTGTCGCACCGGACGAATTGGAAGCCGAAACGATGAAGCTGGCGCGGCTGATCGCCTCGAAGCCCGCACAAACCGTCAAGATCGGCAAGGAAGCCTTTTACAACCAGATCGAGATGCCGCTTGCACAAGCTTACGATTATGCAAGTCGGGTCATGACCGAAAATATGCTGGCCGCGGAAGCCGCGGAGGGAATTGACGCCTTCATTGGCAAACGTCCGCCGAATTGGCCGGCATAGCGTCCGCTCATGCCGCAATATTCCGACGAATACATCCGGACAATTCTGCGCTCGACCAAGACCATCGCAATGGCGGGGGCAAGCGGCAACGAGATGCGGCCCAGCTATTTCGCGATGAAATATCTGCTGGACAAGGGTTTCATTGTCCGCCCCTTAAATCCCGGACTCGCCGGCAATACCATACTCGGGCAAGCCGTTTACGCGTCCCTGCGCGACGTTCCTGCGCCGATCGATCTTGTCGATATCTTCCGCTCCCCGGATGCGGCTCCAGGAATTGTGCGCGAAGCACTCGCGGAGAAAGAGCGGCTTGGACTGAAAACGATCTGGATGCAGCTCGGCGTGATCAACGAGGACGCCGCAGCGCTTGCGCGCGAGGCGGGCCTGAACGTCGTCATGGATAGATGTCCGAAGATCGAATATGGTCGCATGTCCGGAGAGATCAGCTGGATGGGAATCAATCGCAAGCTGATCGACAACAGGAAGCCCCTGCTCTTTGGCAGGGGCGGGTCCTTGAGGCGGTCGTGACATGCTGCGCATCTGGGGCCGGCGGAATTCCATAAACGTGCAGAAAGTCATGTGGGCGGTCGGCGAACTCGGGCTGACGCATGAGCGCATCGACGCGGGCGGATCGTTCGGCGGCCTCGACACCGACGAGTTTGCGGTCATGAATCCCAACCGGCGCATTCCGGTCATCGACGACAGCGGAACAGTCGTTTGGGAGAGCCACGCCATCGTGCGCTATCTGGCGGTGAAATATGGCCCGGGCTCGCTTGCGCCAGGCGACTCCGGGATTTGTGCCCAAAGCGACATGTGGATGGACTGGGTGCTTGCGGACCTCCAGCCCGCGTTCATAGGCGGCGTGTTCTGGAATTTCTATCGGACTCCGGAGACGCGAAGAAACTGGGAATCGATCCGAAAGGGACTCGCGCGCAGCACGATCCTCTTTCGACTTCTCGATCGACATCTTGACGGCCGCTTCTTTGTGGCCGGCGACTCATTGACGATCGGAGACATTCCCGCGGGCGTGCAACTCTACCGCTATTTCAACCTCGATATCGACCGACCGGAGCTGCCAAATGTAGAGGGATGGTACAAGCGGCTCCAGGAACGCGAAGCCTATCGCGCGCACGTCATGGTGCCGTTCGACGATCTATATGGACGGCTAACATTCTAGTCGCGGCCCAGTCGCGAAAAACCAGCAGGAGAAAGGCAATGAGCGACTACGGTTTCAATACGCTGAGCGTGCATGCGGGCGCCCAGCCCGATCCGGCAACAGGCGCGCGTGCAACGCCAATCTACCAGACGACGTCCTACGTCTTTGAAGATGCGGATCACGCGGCGGCGCTGTTCAATCTCCAGGTTTTTGGAAACATCTATTCGCGGATCATGAATCCGACCAATGCCGTGCTGGAAGAGCGCATCGCGGCGCTCGAAGGCGGCAGGGCCGGACTCGCGGTCGCATCCGGCCACGCGGCGCAATTCATTGTTTTTCACACTCTGATGCAGCCCGGTGATGAGATCGTGGCTGCGCGCCAGCTTTATGGCGGCTCCATCAATCAGTTCAGCCAGGGATTCGCCAAATTCGATTGGCACGTCAAATGGGCCGATACCCGTGACCCTGACACCTTTCGGGCCGCGCTCTCGCCGCGGACGAAAGCGATTTTCATCGAAAGCATCGCCAATCCCGGCGGGATCGTGACCGACATAGAAGGCGTTGCCGGCGTCGCAAGGCACGCGCACGTGCCTCTGATCGTCGACAATACGTTTGCGACTCCCTACCTTCATCGTCCGCTCGAATGGGGAGCCGACATCGTCGTCCATTCGGCCACGAAGTTCCTTGGTGGCCACGGCAACTCGATTGCCGGTCTTATTGTCGATGGCGGAAAATTCGATTGGGGCCGTGACGGAAAGTATCCCACCTTGTCGGAGCCCTGCCCGTCCTACCACGGCATCCGATTGTGGGAGACATTTGGCGACATGGCGTTCGCCATTGCCTGCCGCGTGCTCGGACTGCGCGATATCGGACCCGCACTCGCGCCGATGAATGCCTTTCTGGTTTTGACCGGAATCGAGACGTTGCCTCTTCGCATGCAACGTCATTGCGACAATGCGCTCGCCGTCGCACGTTGGCTCAAGGCTCACCCAAAGGTGGCTTGGGTCAGCTATGCGGGATTGGAGGACGATCCTTCGCATGCATTGCAACGGACCTATTGCCCCAAGGGCGCGGGTGCCGTCTTTACGTTCGGAGTAAAGGGGGGCTACGAGGCCGGGATGGCGCTCGTTAATGGGGTAAAGCTGTTCAGCCATCTCGCCAATGTCGGCGATACAAAAAGCCTGATTATCCATCCGGCTTCCACGACGCATCGCCAGCTGAACGACGATCAAAAGAAGACGGCGGGCGCCGGACCCGACGTGGTGCGGCTTTCCATCGGCATCGAAAATGTCGAGGACATCATTGCCGATCTCGATCAGGCTCTTTCCGCAACGGAATGATCGGTCATAGCGGATTCAGCGCAAATCCGGATGATGCGGAAGCGTGATTCCCGTCGCTCGAAAGTTCGAACACGTGCCAGAGCGTTGCTGAAAACAAGGCAACGGCCGTGGCCTGGTGGAGAGCTGCCAGCAACAGGGGCGCCTGATTGATCAAGGTAACGATACCGAGCAAAATCTGAACTGCGACCAGGAAAACGATTGCCGTGCTGCTTGCGCGCACTGCATCGCTGCTGCATTCGCGCCTGACGATGAACCACCACGCAACGGCGCCGATCGCGATCACATATGCTCCGACTCGATGATCAAATTGCGCGAGCCCCGCATTCTCGAAAAAATTGATCCACCAGGGTCGCGAAACGAACGCATCGTCCGGGACGACGCGCCCGTCCATCGATGGCCATGTGTTATAGACCAGCCCCGCGCGCAAACCTGCGACCAGCGCGCCGAGAAGCATCTGCAGATAGACGAGCCCGAGTAACGCCAAGCCGAACCACCGCATTCCTTTTCCTCCCCTGCTTGCGGAGGAGGTGGCGCGAAGCGCCGGAGGGGGCCGGAGATATTCGAGCGCAATCCACAGCAACGCGCCGAATAGCAGGATCGCGACGCCGAGATGAATGGCGAGCCGGTACTGACTGACCGACACGCGAATCTCGAGTCCGCTTTGCACCATCCACCAGCCGACAAGTCCCTGTAGACCGCCGAGAGCGAAGAGCAGCACCATGCGCGGCCAGTCTCTGCGCGGGATGGCACCCGTCGCCGCAAAAAACACGAATGGCAGCAAAAAGGCTGTGCCCACGAGCCGGCCGAGAAACCGATGCGTCCATTCCCACCAATAGATGGCCTTGAATTCAGCCAGACGCATGCCACGGTTTTCCAGCCGGTATTGCGGAATCTGGCGGTAATTTGCGAACTTGCCCTGCCACCCCTGATCGCTAAGGGGCGGGACAATGCCCACGACCGGCTGCCACTCGGTGATCGAAAGCCCCGCTCCCGTCAGCCGCGTGAGTCCTCCAAGCGTCACCATGGCCGCAACGAGCACAGCAACTGCGATAAGCCACCAACCGACTGCCCGTCGTTGCGAGGCTCTTGGGGGTTCGGAAGGCGCAGTTGGCATTGTCAAGCTCTCAACTTGAATCACGCAAGTTCTCTGTCGCAATCTCCGACGTCCGATATAGGGGTACTTGCGTGACGCCGCACGTCAAAAAGCTGATCGGCGCGATCGGCATCCTGATCTGGCTGGCGATGTATGCGCTCTTGGCGATGGGAATTGGCGTACGCCTGCTTCCCGGTGCGGCTTGGTACGCCGCCCTACTCTATTATGCGCTTGCCGGAACGCTGTGGATCATTCCCGTCGGTCTCGCTTTGCCGTGGATGCATCGCGACGGACCGTAACGGTAACTCAGGCGCCGGACTCGTTCGCCTTCGTCTGCAGCTGAACGAAATTTTCGACCCCCATTTGCTCAATGAGCCGGAACTGGGTCTGCAGCCAGTCGACATGCTCCTCCTCGCTGCGAAGAATCTGCACGAACAGCTCGCGTGACACATAATCGCTGACCCGTTCGCAGAGAGCGACGGCGCTGCGCAGATCGCCAAGCGCGCCTTGCTCGAGCCGGAGATCGCAGCCAAGCACGTCCCGTACATTTTCGCCGACGAGTAGCTTCCCCAGATCCTGCAGATTCGGCAGCCCGCCGAGCAGAAGGATGCGCCGGATCAGGCGGTCGGCATGCTTCATCTCGTCGAGCGATTGCTCGTATTCCGCTTTGGCGAGAATGGAGAGTCCCCAGTCCGCGAGCATGCGCGAATGCAGGAAATATTGATTGATGGCAGTGAGTTCGTTCTTAAGAACGAGATTGAGAAATTTCAGGACTTCGGGATCGCCGGGCAACGACGCCTGGGGCGAAGGACCTGAAGCTATGCCGCCTTCTGCAGGCTTTTCGCCGCGTCCGCTTCGTCCAGCATTTCTTCGATCGTTTCCTGGCATTGGCCGCAATTCCTTTCCACCCCACAGCCAGCATAGACCTGCTCGGGCGTTTCCGCGCCACAGGTGATGGCGGCTCTTATGCGAGCCTCTCCGAGCCGATTGCAGACGCAAACGATCATGAACTACTAGCCCCGGTTTCCACCGGATTGATATAGTCTAGTTGAGAATGATTGTCAATCGCGATCGGAGCGCAAGTCTTCGCGGGGAGGCGGCTTCGCCTCCCCGGAAGAGGTGAAACACGACGAAATCAGCCGGCCTTGAGATTGACGGCCTTGGCTCCGCGGGCGTCGGGCTGAATGTCGAACGATACGCGCTGTCCTTCGGAGAGGGACCGCATGCCGGCTGCTTCCACGGCCGAAGCATGAACGAACACGTCCTTCCCGCCACCCTCCGGCGCGATGAATCCAAAGCCTTTCGTGGTGTTGAAGAATTTAACCGTCCCGATGGGCATGTCTTCTCCTGATGCTTCGAGTTGCACCTGAACGATCGTTCAGGCCACACCAACGGATTCTCATCAGTGGGAAGTTTGGCTGTTTCGTCCAGGCGCGCAATCGCGGGTCGGATCTTCAACAGTGCGCGCTTCGTCTGACGAACGCCGTCGTTCTAGCATCCTATAGGCGGTCACGCCGTTCATGGCAAGCATTCGCGCTCACTCAATTCGCGCCGCCGCTCCGCCACCGCGCAGGTTACGCGGCACGACGAGTCTTGCTTTCAGAGTTTGAACAACTTCACCATTCTGATTGAGCGTCCGGCTCAGAACCGTCACCACTCCGCGGTCCGGGCGCGAGCGCGACGGGACAACCTCGACGATTTCACTTTCGACATGCAATTGATCGCCAGGACGCGTCGGCTTCGGCCATGCCACTTCTGCACCGCTGCCGATGATTCCGCCAGCGATTGGCAAGCCGCCTTCGACATTCAGCTTCATCGTGATCGCGGCGGTGTGCCAGCCGCTCGCGGCGAGACCGCCAAAGAGCGAATCCCGCGCTGCTTCGACGTCCACGTGAAAATACTGCGGATCGTATTGTCGCGCGAAGGATTTTATCTGCTCTTCGTCGACAATGTGAGTGGCGCTCGCAAAGCGCTGTCCGACGACGAGATCGTCGAGGTAAAAAGCCAAGAGTGGTCGTCCGATAGTAGCGGTTCAGTCGCGTTCGCTCGGTGCCGCACGAAGCGCGTCGAAATCAAGCAGGCGCAATCCGACCAGGCTTCCGGCTATTTCACCGGCTCCGCCGCCTCCGCCGCCGGAGGAACCAAGCGGCATTTC
>DASXMF010000086.1:0-10728 GCA_036495845.1 Rhizomicrobium sp. | reverse complement strand
ATTTCCCTGCAACCGTCGCGACTGGCTTCGTGCGAGCGCGCGCAATTCATCGCCATGCTCGGGCCGGAGCGCGCGCGCGAGGATCATGACGCGCGCGTGTGCCATGCGCGCGGAAAGAGCTACCACGATCTTCTGCATCTGCGGGCCGGCCCCCTCGCGGATGTGCCCGACGTCGTTCTTTGCCCGCGCGACGCGGACGATGTGCTTGCGATTCTTCGCATCGCGGACAAGAGCGGCATTGCGATCGTCCCTTATGGGGGTGGGACCAGCGTCGTCGGCGGGGTGAGCGCGCGCGCGCCAGATTTCAATGCGGTGGCGACGCTCGACGTGTCGGCCTTGGACCATGTCCTGGACATCGATCTTCCGACACGGACTGCGCGGGCCGAAGCGGGCATTGCCGGACCCGCCCTCGAAAGGGCGCTCGCCGAAAAGGGCGTTACGCTCGGCCACACGCCCCAATCTTTCGAGTTTTCGACCCTGGGCGGATGGATCGCCCATCGTGGCGCGGGACAGCAATCCAATCGCTACGGCAAGCCGGAGAACTGGCTGGTTGCCGCCACGCTGGCGACGCCACGCGGCATGCTCGCAGCGGATTCCTTTCCCGCTTCGGCGGCAGGTCCTCGCCTCATCGACCTCATTGCGGGATCGGAAGGCGCGTTTGGAGTCATCACCGACGCAACGTTTCGAATTCACGCCAAGCCGGCGCGCGTCGAGGATCGTGGTTATCTGTTCCGCGATTTCGAGAGCGGCATGACCGCGGTCCGCCGCGCCATGCAGGACGAAATCTCCAATTCGATGTTGCGCCTTTCCGACTCCGACGAAACCTCATTTTACGGAGCACTCTCGGCGATCGGCGCGCCGCGGTCTCCGCTGCGCGTCACGTCGCGGAAATACCTCGACTGGCGCGGATTCGACGAGCGGGCCGCCGTCCTCATCGCAAGTTTCGAAGGCACGGACAGCGACGTGGCAACGGCGCGCAGCCGCTTCGGCGCCCTCGCTTCGCAATTGGGCGCGGTCTCGCTCGGGCGGGCTCCTGGCCGAAGCTGGAGAGCCGGGCGCTTCCGCGCGCCTTATCTTCGCGATCCGATGCTCGACCGCGGACTGGGCATCGATACGTTCGAGACGGCCGCCGGCTGGCCGAAGCTCGCCGGCCTTCATGCGGCCGTGCGCGAAGCGCTCGAAAAAGCCGTGCGCGACACGGCTCCCTATCCGTCGGCGCGCGCCATCGTGCTCTGCCATGTGAGTCATTCCTATCCCGAAGGCGCCAGCCTCTACTTCACCTGCATTTTCCCGCGTGCATTGGGCGAGGAAATCGCGCAATGGCGGGCGATCAAGAATGCGGCGAGCAACGCCATCGCGGAGAATGGCGGCACCATCTCCCACCATCACGGTGTCGGCGAAGATCATCTTTCCTGGATGGCGCGCGAGAAGGGAGAACTCGGAGTTGAAGTTCTGCGCGCGGTCAAGCGAACGCTCGACCCCAACGGCATTCTCAATCCGGGGAAGCTTATTCCGGCGTCCTGAGCGCCGTTCTCAGAGCAAGCGCGGCGTTGCGCAGCGCCTGGCCGGCCTGCGGCAGCACGCCGTGCAGATAGATGAAATCGTGCACGAGGCCGGGATAATCTTCGATCGCTACCGGCACTCCGCAGGCGCGCAGTCGTTCGGCGTATTCGAGACCTTCATCGTGCAGCGGATCGCAGCCCGCTGTCAGCAGATAGGCCGGTGGCAGCCCTCGCAGATCCTTCGCGTGGAGCGGCGACAAAAGCGGGTCGCGCAGATCAGTCCCTCGCGGCACGTAATTCTCGAAAAACCACGCGATGGTCCAGCGATCGAGAAAATAGCCCTCCGCATAATCCCGTCGCGAACGCGTATCGGCGGCGTAATCGGTGACGGGAAAGAGCAGAAGCTGGAAGGCCGGCTTCGGCCCGGAATCCGTTCTTGCAGTTTGGGCAACGATCGCCGCGAGCGCGCCACCGGCCGAATCTCCTCCCACGGCAAGGCGCCGGTCATCGACACCCAGCCCGCTTGAATGCGCGCCGATCCAGCGAAACACGGCGCGGGCGTCCTCCACCGCCGCGGGAAATTTATGTTCGGGGCTCAAGCGATAATCGACGGCAATCACGCGCGCGCCGCTCTCGTTGGCAAGCAGCCGGCAGATTCCGTCATGTGTGTCGAGATCGCCGATCACGAATCCGCCGCCATGAAAAAAGATCAGCGTGGGGAGGACGGTGGAGGCGGCACTCGCCGGCGTGTACGACCGCAGGCGTATCGCGCCCCCCGGACCCGGGGCCTCAAGGTCGCGGACCTCTCCAATCGGAACCTTCTTCGGCCCGACCAGATTCATGAAAGTGGCCAACATGCCGCGCGCTTCCACGGGCGAAACTTGCCACATCCGGGGACCCGGCTCGGCATCGACCTGGTCAAGAAACGCCTTCAGCAGCGGTTCGAGCAGCATGGGACCGACCTCCCGACCCTCGAAGTGTGCACGAGGCCCGAGGCCGCACAAGCGGCAAGCGCCGGATTTTGGATTGTCTCTGAAGGCCCCGACTTAGCGGGCGATCAATGAAAGGCGAGCGGCCGGTCGGGATCGATGCGGTTGCTCACGATGTCGTCGAGAAACACCGAAAGAGCGAACCAGAATTGCGAGCGCACCTCGGCGCCTTCAAAGGCGTATTCATCCGAGCAGCGCCGCGCAAACTGCACGGCGCCCGAGCCGTGCCGGTCGACGAGTTCTACCGCCAATTCGCGAAATTCGTTTGCCCCCATCGCCCCGCACCTTTCTCGATACCGCGCCCATTGTCCATACCTTGTGTAACGAACCCATTAAGGGATCGGCCCGATCCGGAGCCACTTGGTAAGCATAGCTGACCGGGACCTCAACGATCGATCATGGCCAGCATCTGCGGGGTGTAGCGCGGACCCGAAACGAGATCCGGGCCCAAAGCGGCATCCAGGCGCGCCATTTCGCCGTCAGTGAGCCGGATATTCGCGGCTTCCACGTTTTCCCCGAGAAAGCTGCGGCGCTTGGTGCCGGGGATTGGCACGATGTCGTTTCCCTTGTGAAGCAGCCAGGCGAGCGCGATTTGACCGGGCTTTGCGCCCTTGTCCACGGCCATGGTGCGCACCGTGTCGGCCGCCCCCATGTTTGCTTCGAAATTGCCCCGCTGAAATCTCGGATCCCTGTGGCGGTAATCATCCGGGGGATATTCGTCCGCGGGACGGGCCGTTCCCGTCAGAAAACCGCGGCCGAGCGGGCTGAAGGGGACGAGGCCAATTCCCAATTCGCGAAGAAGCGGAATGATTCCTTGTTCAAGATTGCGCTCCCACAAGGAGTATTCACTCTGCAGCGCGCTCACCGGCAGAACGGAATGGGCGCGGCGGATGTTGGAGGCGCCGGCCTCCGACAATCCGAAGAATCGCACCTTGCCTTCGCTTACGAGCCCGGCGACCGCGCCGGCAACATCTTCGATGGGCACTGCGGGATCGATGCGGTGCTGATAGAGCAGATCGATGCGATCGGTGCCGAGCCGGCTCAGCGAGGATTCCGTCACCGCGCGGATATGTTCCGGCCGGCTGTCGACGCCGACCGTCTTACCGTCGCGAATATCGAAGCCGAATTTGGTTGCAATGACGACCTTGTCGCGTCGTCCCTTTAGCGCGCGGCCGAGCAGTTCTTCATTGGTAAAGGGTCCATAGACTTCCGCCGTATCGAAAAAATCGACACCCAGCTCGATGGCGCGGTGCACGGTCGCGACGGACTCCGCGTCGTTGAACGTTCCATAGGACTGGCTCATCCCCATGCATCCGAGACCAAGCGCGGAGACCTCGAGGCCCTGCCGACCAAGCTTTCTGCGTTCCAGCATTGCGGTTCCTTTCAGTCCAGGATTTGGAAGCGGCTCCTGGTGTCCCCATTCCGAAATTCGCGTGATCTCTATATCGGGCTCCGGGCGAATCTCGGAATCGAAGGACACCAGCAATCCAATGAATCCAGTGTCGTTTTGGTTTCGAATTTCGCCAGGAGGGTGATATCGACAATAGCGCGAACTTCGAAACCACGACACTGGCCGAATTCGACGATGTCGGGCGAGGCGGCATCGGCGAAAAGGATTTGGCGCAAGCTACACTTCGAAGACGTTGTTCGCTATATGCTGTGCGACGCTACTGGAGATTTCCGTCCCATGTCGCTGCGCGGTAAAACTGTTTTGCTGGTGATCGGCGGCGGGATCGCAGCCTACAAATCGCTCGAGCTCATCCGCCGTCTGCGCGAACACGGCGTGCGCGTGCGCGCGATACTCACCCGGGCCGGCGCCGAATTCGTGACTGCGCTTTCCGTCTCGTCGCTGACCGGAGAGAAGACCTATCAGGACCTGTTCAGCCTGATGGACGAAGCGGAGATGGGGCACATCCAGCTGTCCCGATCGGCGGACCTTTTAGTGGTGGCGCCGGCGACCGCCGATCTGATGGCGAAGCTCTCGCACGGCCATGCGAGCGATCTCGCCTCCACCGCATTGCTCGCGACCGACAAGCCCGTTTTGATCGCGCCCGCGATGAACGTGCGCATGTGGAATCATCCGGCGACGCAGCGCAACCTTGCCCGGCTCACCGCAGACGGCGTGATCTCCATCGGCCCGGAGGAAGGCGAAATGGCCTGCGGCGAGTTCGGCCCGGGTCGCATGGCGGAGCCGGAGCAGATCGCCGAGGCGATCGCAATTATTCTTGCCGGCAGGCCTGCACTGACGGGACGCAGCGCGCTCGTAACCGCCGGTCCCACCCGCGAGCCTCTCGATCCGGTGCGCTTCTTCTCCAATCATTCCTCGGGCAAGCAGGGATACGCGATTGCCGCGGCACTCGCCGAAGCCGGCGCGAACACCACTCTCGTCTCGGGGCCGGTTGGTCTTGCCGTGCCGGCCGGAGTCACGCGCGTGATGGTCGGAACGGCACGTGAAATGCTCGATGCCTGCGAGGAGTCCTTGCCCGTCGACGTCGCCATCTGCGCAGCGGCGGTCGCCGACTGGCGTCCGGAAACACCGGCCGATACGAAGATCAAGAAAGACGACGGCGCCCCTTCGATCGATCTCGTCCGCAATCCCGACATTCTCGCCATCCTCGCACGGTCCGAAAGGCGCCCTTCCCTTGTCATCGGATTTGCGGCGGAAACGGAGAACGTGGTGGCGAACGGCGAAGCCAAGCTCCGGCGCAAGGGATGCGACTGGATCCTTGCCAACGATGTCAGCGCCGCAAGCGGCATCATGGGCGGAGACAGGAATCGCATACATCTGATTTCGCGCACGGGCATCGAGGACTGGCCGCTGATGGAGAAGATCGAAGTTGGCCGCCGCCTTGCGCAGCGTATTGGCGCCGCGCTCAAGAGCACCGCCGAATGAAGATTCGAGTCGTGCGTCTGCCGCACGCGCACGATCTCCCCCTGCCCGCCTACGCGACCACAGGTTCGGCTGGCCTCGATCTGCTCGCCGCCGTCGACGCGGATGTCGAGCTTCAGCCAGGTGCCCGCGCCGCAATTCCCTGTGGCATTGCCGTCGCGATTCCTGACAAATTCGAGGGACAGTTGCGCCCGCGTTCGGGACTCGCGATCGCACACGGCGTTACCGTGCTTAATGCGCCGGGAACGATCGACAGCGATTATCGCGGCGAGGTGAAAGCGATCCTGATCAATCTGGGCGATGGGAGCTTTCACATCGCCCGGGGTATGAAAATTGCACAGCTTGTCATTTCGCCACACGAGCGGGCCGAACTGATCGAAGGCGAGCAGCTTCCGGCGAGCGGGCGCGGCGGAGGAGGTTTCGGCTCGACCGGGAGCGGCGGGACGGCCCCCGGTTAGAGCAACTTTGATTTCAAATTGTGCGATTCAATTCCTGGCATGATCCGCAAAGAAATCCTCGCGGTCGGTGCAGATGGCATCAATGCCATTGCCGATGAGTGCGTTCATCTGTTCACGTTCGTCGACGGTCCATGCGCCCACTCTCAGTCCCAAATTGTGTGCCCGCGCGATGGCTTCTCTGGTGGCATCGGCAGCGTAGGGAAACCATCCGTCCGCGCCCGCGGCCTTGACGGCCTCAACGATCGAGCCCCCGAATCCGACTGCGTCGAAGCCGTCCGCCCAGGGCGACGTGCCGCTCCGCGCCCAGTTGCGCAGCGCCTCGAGCACGGGCGGCGCCGGCGGATCGTCCTCCGGCGGAGGCTGCCCATCGCGAAACCAGCTTTGCGGCCGCGTCGAAAACCAGCATGCGGTAGAGGGTTCGATCTCTTTCGCACGGCGCAGCCCTCGCCAATCGAAACCGACAATCACACATTGGTCCAGATAGTCTGACTCTCTCAACACAGCGAGCGTTGCTTCGGCAAGATTTTCGGGTGACGCAGACAGACCGGCCAGCGAGGTCTTCAACTCGACGAATAGACTGAACGTTTGCGATGCCCGTCGAGCAAGGGCAACAATCTCGGCCAGCAGGGGAATTCGCGCGCCGTCGCAAGCGATCAAATCCGGATGCTGCAGGGCATATTCGCTTCCCGGTCTTGCACGGCCCACATCGTAGCCAGCGATCTCCTCGCGCCCGAGATCGGCTATGCGAGGACCATTCGAGGTAAGCCAGTTTCCTTCCGTATCCCGACATAAATCCGGCTTCAGGCAGAAATCGTGAAACACGACCACCTGCCCGTCGCGCGTGAGCTGGACGTCCAGCTCCGCGCCGTCCGCTCCAAGCGCGATCGCGTTGGCGAACGCCGAGAGTGTATTTTCCGGTCGCGTCGCCGCGCCGCCCCGGTGAGCGATTCGAAGTACGGACATGATCAGCAATCCGCCGCCGGGGACTTGCACCGTGCCGCCGAACCTGTATGCGCATATGATGGAGAATCCACGTTTCCCATCCTTGGATTGCCCGGGGGGCGACGGTAACGTCCCGCCCGCGACGAGCAAAATGACCCGGAGAAGATCATGAAACCCATATTCGCCGCCGCGTTTGCGGCGCTTTTCTTGTTCGACGCGGGCGTGGCCGCCGCGCCAAGGCCTGCCGGTCCCGATGTCCTGTTCGCGCAAGGCCAATTCGATGCGGCAGCCGCGGAATATCAGGCGGTTCCCAAGGGCAGCCAGGGCTATGAGCCGGCGCTTCGGCAACTGGGCGCCATCGCCCTTTTCCGCAACCATCCCGAAGAAGCCGAGACGATGCTGCGCAAGGCATTGGCGCTCAATCCCGGCGATGGACGCAGTACGGGATTGCTGGCCGAAGCACTCAATCGTGAAGGCAGATTTGCGGAAATGGCGCAATTGCTCAGGCAAATTGGCCGGCCGGAACGCGCGGCGGAATTCGAGCTGTTCGGCAAGAACCAGCCCTATCGCGTGCGCGGGAAAGCGGCGCCCACGACAATTCCGTTCGAGCAGACCAACCCGCTTCCGGCCGTCATGGTCAAAGTCAACGATCTGGAGGGCCTGTTCCTGATCGACACCGGCGCGCCGGAGATCGTCCTCGATCCCGAATATGCGAGAGAGGCGCAAGTCGCAACGACGGCAGGTTCGCGAGGCGCGGCCGCAGGGGTCGCGTCCTCCGGCGTCTCGTTCGCCCGCGTCGCGCGATTTGGATTGCAAGGTCTGGAAGTGGACGATGTCCCCGCAATGCTGTTGGGCATGTCGGGATTCTCATCCCTTGCGCGGGGTAAGCACGTAGCAGGTGTGATCGGCACCAGCTTCCTGTCGCATTTCCGCGCGACGCTGGATTACGTCCACGACCGCCTCATTCTCGAGCCGCGCGACGCGCAGGTGCGTTCCGGCCCTGTCGTGGCCGAGGCTCCGTTCCTGTTCGTCGGCGATCATTTCCTCCTTGCGCAGGGACGGCTCAACAAGGCGCCAAAGCAATTCTTTCTCGTAGACACTGGCCTTGCGCCCTATGCTTTTACCGCGCCCGAATCGACGCTGCGCGAGGCGGGTATTGCGGTGCCGGCGCTGCAGAGCAGCCGTTCGGGCCGGACCGTCGGACCGCCCGCCGCCAGGTTCCCGATCGCAAACCTGTCGCTGGGCAGTCTCGAAGAGAAAAATCTTTCAGGCGTCTTCGGACGATTTCCTCCGCCCCTGGAGCTTGCTTTGGGAGTCCGTCTCGGCGGGATCGTCAGCCATGCCTACTTCCTTCCGTATTCCGTCACCTTCGACTTCGTGCGCATGAAAATCGAATTCCGCAAATAGGCCGCTGTGACCACGCGGCCACGCGTTTGCGGAATGCACGAGGTGCGACCCGCGTGTGTTGACAGCACCGATTCTCAGGCGTAGCAACCTCCGCGATCTGCGGACACCGTGTCCACAGGCGATCATGCGAGCCTTCTGATGGAATACGTCAACTGCCAGATGCGCGTGCAGGCGTTCACGTCCGACATTCCGGACGGTGTCGCCGCCGCAGCCGCTCGTGAGGAGAACGTGGCCTAGCGCCCCGTTTAAATCGTTTCCCCTCCCGAGCCCGGAAGGCGCTTCGGAGGGTGTTATTCCAATCCGAAAGAGCTGTCCGGGCGCGGGCCTGAAAGCAAGACCGTGCCATGTCGGATATTGCAGAATTCGAACTCGCCCATACCGGCACGCCCGTAACCGGTCACGGCATCGAAGCGTGGACCGCCGAAGCGCGAGAGTTGCTGAAGCTCGCGGCACCTCTGGTGCTGACCCAGCTTGCCCAGATGGCCATTCTGACGACCGACGTGATCATGTTGGGGCGGCTGGGCAAAACTGCGCTCGCGTCCGCGGCGCTCGGCAACACAGTGTTCTTCTTCACCTGGCTCATCGGTTGCGGACCCGTTGCCGCGGTCGCGCCCATGATCGCCCACATTCTCGGAGCTTCTCCCGGGAACCG
This sequence comes from Rhizomicrobium sp., assembly GCA_036495845.1. Classification (GTDB taxonomy): domain Bacteria; phylum Pseudomonadota; class Alphaproteobacteria; order Micropepsales; family Micropepsaceae; genus Rhizomicrobium. The sequence continues at coordinate 1,888 of DASXMF010000086.1, read as the reverse complement.
CGCGGGCGTGCGCAACGCGGTGCGCATGGGCTTCTGGGCCATGCTGCTCCTGTCGGCGCCGTTGATCGCCTTCCTCCTGTTCACGCAGCCCATTCTGCTCGCGCTCGGACAGAGACCGGAACTCGCCGAAGGCGCCGGCCGCTTCACCAGCGCGTTGTGCTGGGGATTGCCGTTTTCACTCGGCTACCAGGTCCTGCGCAATTTCTCGACGGCGCTGTCGCGGCCCAACGCCTCCTTGTGGGCGATGGGACTCGGAATTTTCTTCAACGCGGCGGGAGACTACGGACTGATCTTCGGTCATTTCGGCTTGCCGAGGCTCGAGCTTGTCGGTGCGGGCATTTCCAGCGCCTGTTCGTACGCCTTTGCATTCCTCATCATGCTGGCAGTCGTGCGGCTGACACCGGAGCTGCGCAAATTTCGCATTTTTCGTCGTTTTCGGCGACCGCATCTCGACAAGCTTATCGAGGTGTTCAGACTCGGCATGCCGATTGGTTTGACCATGATCTTCGAGGCAATGCTGTTCAACGCCGCCACCCTGATCATGGGCACCTTCGGCACGGCTTCCGTTGCCGCGCACCAGATCGCGCTGAATGTGCCTTCGATCACCTTCATGGTGCCGCTCGGCATCGGCATGGCGGCCACGGTGCGCGTGGGACTCGCGGCCGGCGCAGGCGACGGGTACGCGGCGCGACGCGCCGGCTACAGCGCGCTGTTGATGGGCGCGGGCTTCATGAGTTTGACCGGTATCGTCTTGTGGATGTTCCCGTCCCAGATCGCCAATCTCTATTTCGCTGACGATGCTGCCAATGCGGATGTGATCGTGCTTGCGGTCGTGTTTCTCCGGGTCGCCGCGGCCTTTCAGGTTTTCGACGGGCTGCAGGTCGTCGGCGCTCTCAGCCTGCGCGGGCTCAAGGACGCGCACATGCCGATGTGGATCGCCGGCCTGAGCTATTGGCTTGCCGGATTTCCGATGTGTCTGTGGCTGGCCTTCCACTGGCACATGCAGGGTTTGGGAATCTGGATTGGACTCGCAATCGGACTGTTCGTCGCTGCCGTGCTGATGAACTGGCGATTCTGGTTCCTGGCACGTGTCCGCTAGGCAGGGAGCCGTTCACGATTTTGTGAGACTGTCGCCTGATTCAGGCTAAAACGCGATTCAGGGCGCAAGTTTCTGTCGAACTAACGGCAAATGGGCAAAGGTCCTATTGGGGATTGTTCCCGATAGGGTTACAATCGGTTCGAGCTCGGAGAATCCGCGGGTAACAGGCGGGGAGGAGCCGGAGGATGCGCAAAGCTTCGAGACTGGTCGCGTTGACTGCGCTGGCGGCACTGCTTCCGGCGTCGATGGCCAGTGCCCAATTGCCCGCTTCAACGACACCCATCGTGGCGAAGAGCCAGGCGCCCACTCCGGTTCCCGACGTGGTCCCGGGGGATAACATTCTCATCGCGTGCGACGCTGTCGAGAAGCGCGCCGCAGACTCGGACGTGCGCGTCGTCCTGACGATTTCCGCGATCCCCGGAGAATCGACGATGGGATATGCCAAGGTTTTGGCGACGGACGAGCAGCTTTTGAAAGATGCGGTGCGTGTGCGCATCCCGCAAATTCCCAATCTCCAACAACATACCGTGGGACTGGACGTATATGTCGTCGGCTCGCTTACGGCCGACCATTGCGATGCCGGCCACATGAAAATTTCCTAGAAACCGGCGCACGCGGAACAGAGCCTGGCCGCGCCTTCGCGGTCCGGTTTAGTGCGCGTCCTCCGCCCTGGTCCTGCCTTTTCCCATCGCGGACGACGACGTCTCCAGAAACCTTGCCGATCCTTCTTCGGCCAGCTCGCGCATCAGCTCTGCAAAGCGCCTCGTATGTTCGGCGTAGTCGCTTGCA
>DASXMF010000085.1:0-1615 GCA_036495845.1 Rhizomicrobium sp. | reverse complement strand
TCCATGACGCGGCTGCGGTCGCGAAATCCGGTCGGCAGATATTTGCCGATCTTCTCGGCGAGATAAACAAGAATGGCACCCGATTCGAAAACTGAGATCGGGGCGCCACCATCCTTCGGCGCATGATCGACAATGGCCGGGATGCGGTTATTCGGCGAGACCGCGAGGAATTCCGGCTTAAACTGCGCGCCCTTGCTGATATTGACCGGCACGATTCGATAAGGAAGCCGCGCCTCTTCTAGAAAGATCGTGATCTTATGGCCGTTCGGCGTCGTCCAATAATGAAGATCGATCATTGTCTGGCTCTCTTTGGAGTGCGGTGCGGCGGGTCGAGCAGCGCGAGCGCAGGGCGCACGACGCCCTCCAGCACGCTCCGGCTCGGATTGGTGCGCGCGAGCACCCGCACGCCGAGCAGCACGCCTAAGAACATCTTGGCGGTGTCGTCTACGTCGAGATGAAGCGGGGCCGTTCCGTCGGCCTGGGCGGCGAGAATGCGCCCGGCAAAGAAGCCCTCAATTCCAGCGAATTGCCTGGTGATAACGGCGCGGCATTGCGCATGATGCGGCGCGATTTCGAGCGCCGAATTGACCAGGAAGCAACCCTTGCGCTCGCGGTCGTTGACCGAACGCTCCACGATCTCGGCAAAAAAGCGCGCGATCGCCTTTTTGGGTGGAAGCGTCTCCTCGAGTCGGCGTAGCCGGCCGCGCGTATTGCGCTCGAGATAACGCTCCAAGGCGAGCGTGAACAGTTCCTCTTTGTCGCCGAAGGCGTTGTAAAGGCTCGGCGCCGTCAGGCCCATCGCAGCGGTGAGATCGCGCAGCGACGTCGCTTCGTAGCCGCGCCGCCAAAAGCACTCGATCGCGGCGTCGAGCGCCCCTGTTTCGTCGAACTCTCTCGGTCGCGGCATGGCTGGTCTTGAAGTCCGTTCACACGTGTAGATCACCGTTGACGTTATATATCGATTGATACAAAATCAAGCGGGTAGTCGTACCTTGCGAAGGAGCGTCGGCAAATGGGTGTCTTGATCGAAGGCAAATGGACCGATAGCGAGCTGCCGCAAGAGACCAGTCAGAGCGGACAGTTCAAGCGCGCTGATAGCGCGTTTCGCGGCCGCATCAGCGCCGACGGGTCATCGGGTTTCAAAGCCGAGCCCGGCCGTTACCATCTCTATGTTTCGTACGGCTGTCCCTGGGCGCACCGCACGCTGGTCTATCGCGCGCTCAAGAAGCTCGAAGACATCGTCTCGGTGGCCTATGCGGTTCCGGGGCTCAAGCAGAACGGATGGACCTTCGGGCGCGACCCGCGCTATCCCGATTGCATTCCCGACGAGGTCAACGGATTTCAATATTTGTATGAAGCCTATGTCGCGAGTAACCCGCACTATACCGGCAAGGTCACGGTGCCGACGCTGTGGGACAAGAAGACCAAAAGCATCGTCAACAACGAGTCCTCGGAGATCATTCGGATGTTCAACTCCGAATTCAACGCCATTACCGGCGATCGCTCTGACTTCTATCCGGCGAAGCTGCGGGCTGAGATCGATGCCGTTAACGAACGTATCTACCGCGACGTCAATAACGGCGTGTACCGCGCCGGTTTCGCCAAGAGCCAGGCG
>DASXMF010000084.1:0-29412 GCA_036495845.1 Rhizomicrobium sp. | reverse complement strand
CATAAAGCGCCTTCATGTCGTCGAGCGGCCCGATATCTATGGCAAGGTTGGCAATTCCGGCGTGTCCATCGCCACGCTCGACGACATGAAGGCGCTCTATGCGGGCTTCGATCTCTGCGCGCCGCAGACCTCCGTCTCGATGACGATCAACGGACCGGCGCCGATGCTGCTCGCGATGTTCTTCAACACCGCGATCGACCAGCAGCTTGCGAAATTCGCGGCGGAGCAGGGACGGCAGCCGACCGCGGAGGAAGCATCAAAGATCCGCGCCGGCACGCTCGAGGTTGTGCGCGGCACGGTGCAGGCCGACATTCTCAAGGAGGATCAGGGCCAGAACACCTGCATCTTCTCGACCGAATTCGCGCTCAAGATGATGGGCGACATCCAGGAATATTTCGTCCACCACAAGGTCAAGAATTTCTACTCGGTGTCGATCTCCGGCTATCACATCGCCGAAGCGGGGGCCAATCCGATTTCGCAACTGGCCTTCACCCTGGCGAACGGTTTCACCTTCGTGGAATCCTATCTCGCACGCGGCATGAAGATCGACGACTTTGCGCACAACCTCTCGTTCTTCTTTTCCAACGGCATGGATCCCGAATACACGGTCATTGGCCGCGTGGCGCGCCGCATCTGGGCGGTCGCGATGCGCTTCAAATACGGCGCCGGCGAACGCTCCCAGAAGCTCAAATATCACGTGCAGACCTCGGGGCGCTCGCTGCACGCGCAGGAGATGGATTTCAACGATATCCGCACCACGCTCCAGGCGCTCATTGCAATCTACGACAATTGCAACAGCCTGCACACCAATGCATTCGACGAGGCCTACACCACGCCGACGGAGAACTCGGTCCGCCGCGCCATGGCCATCCAGATGATCATCAACCGCGAATGGGGGCTGGCACGGAACGAAAACCCCAACCAGGGCTCTTTCATCATCGACGAGCTGACGGATCTCGTCGAGGAAGCGGTGCTGCAGGAATTCGAGCGCATTGCCGAACGCGGCGGCGTGCTGGGCGCCATGGAGACCGGGTATCAGCGCGGCAAGATCCAGGAGTAGAGCCTCTTCTACGAGCGCAAGAAAAACAATGGCAGCCTGCCGATCATCGGCGTCAACACCTTCGTCAATCCGCATGAGAAGGCGATGCCGCCACCTCCGCTGCAGCGTTCGACCACAGGAGAGAAGGACGGCCAGATCGTGCGGCTGCGCGATTTCGAGCGTGCCCATGCCGGCGAATCACCGGCAATGCGCGAGCGGCTGCGCCAGGCGGTGATCGGGAACGAAAACGTTTTCGATGTTCTGATGGACGCCGTACGCGTCTGCTCGCTGGGCCAGATCACCGATACGCTTTTCGAAGTGGGCGGGCAGTACCGGCGGAACATGTGACGCTCGCCGACATACGCGCGGCGATAGAGGCGCGGGGCCTGTCCTTTCGCGGCGCGTTCCACCCCAGCGCAGACGATTTGCCGGGTCGCGAGGATTTCGGCACGCTCGTTCTCGCCGGGTTCACCGGCAACCGGAACTGGCGGCATTTTAAAGATTCGGGCGAGGCGCGTGACGGCAATCCCGATTCTCTCGATCGCTGGTCGCTGCGCGTAGTCGGCGCTCTGGCGCGGGACCTCGGGGCAACGGCGATGTTTCCCTTCACTGGTCCGCCCTGGCTGCCGTTTCAGCGCTGGGCACGGAAGGCCGAGCCGCTCCACCCATCGCCGCTCGGCATGCTGATCCATCCGGACTGGGGGCTGTGGCACTCCTGGCGCGGCGCGCTTGCTTTTCGCGAAAGGCTCGAATTGCCGGCACAGGACAACCGCGCAAGTCCGTGCGAAAGCTGCCGGGACAAACCGTGTCTGGACGCGTGTCCGGTTCACGCCTTTGTGCCCGGCCGATATGACGTCGCGGCGTGCGTCGCTCACATCGAAAGCGCGCACGGCACGGATTGCATGGCTGAAGGTTGCCGCGCCCGCCGCGCCTGCCCCATCGGAGTCGTGCACCGGTACAGCCCCGAGCAGGCGAATTTCCACATGCGCGCCTTTCGCAACGCGCAACGGTGAATGACACCAGGCACAATGCTTTTCCTCCCCCGCCTTGGCGGGGGAGGTGGCGCGACCCCGGCATTAAGCCGGGGGCTGCGCCGAAGGGGGCAGCGCGTTCTATTCAGCCCAATCGCGAATAATCTTCTGCAACGCATCGAGCCCGTCGGTAAGGCAGGCCGGGCCGGGCTGGAGAATGATCGACGACTTGATCTCGTGAAGCTGGCCAGTGCGCACCGCCGGCAGCTCCGAGAAACCCGGACGCACCGCTACTTTTTCTGCACGAAATTTCTTGCCGCACAACGAGCCGATGATGATGTCGGGTCTCGCAGCGATGACGTCTTCGGCGGTCACGATTCGATCCTTCGCGGCGGGGTTTTTGGCCTGAAGAGGAAAGATATTGTCGCCGCCGGCAATCTCGATCAGCTCCGACACCCATCCGATCGCCGAGATGAGGGGCCCGTCCCATTCCTCGAAGAAAATCCTCGGACGCCGGCGCAAACGGACTGAGCGCTCCCGCACCTGCGCCACACGGCTCTCGAACTGCTCGACCAGTTCCCGGGCGCGGGCGTCGGCGCCGACGATTGCGCCCACAGTTCTGATCATCGCGAAGATGCCCGCAACCGTTCGATGATTGAATGCGTGCACCTCGAGACCAAGTCGAATCAGATCGGACACGATGTCGGCCTGGAGATCGGAAAACGTGAAAACCAGGTCGGGTTCGAGCGCAAGAATTTTGCCCGTGTCTGCCGAAGTGAACGCGCTGACCCGCGGTTTGTCCCGACGCGCGGCGGGCGGCCTCACCACATAACCGGAAACGCCGACGATCCGGTCCTGCTCGCCGAGCAGGTACAGCGTTTCGACGGTTTCTTCCGTCAGGCAGACAATCCGGCGAGGTGGAAACATGAAGCTTTGAAAGCTGGTGCCGCCTGGGTGACTCGAACACCCGACCCACGCATTACGAATGCGTTGCTCTACCGGCTGAGCTAAGGCGGCACAGGAGGCAAGTCAGATACTGGCATCGCGCGAGATTGGCAAGGAGTTCGAAATTGTCGGCACTGCTACAGTTTGAATGTTAAGGCCTGTTGTCGCGAGAATCAGGACCAAAACCGCAACAAACTGCAGGCGACCGTCAGAAGCGACATCACTATGGGCCTCGCGACACGCGTGAACGCCAAAGAAGGATTACCGCCCTGGCCAATCAGGATCGCGATTCGCACCGAATTCAGAGATCGGGGCGAATCGTGTGGTCGATCTCCATCAGCTCCAGGGGGGCTCCATTCACCTCGATAAACGCCACGCGAACGCCCTTACTTGGGCTGTTCGGTGCGATGATGACGCTTCGGCCCTCTAGCGCCGCGTCGAGGTCGTCGACCTCGAACGCCACATGCGCCACACGCTTGATCAGTTCGGGAAGGGCCGCATCCGGCCAGTAGCGCTGCCATTGAATTCCGAATGGATTGTTCGCGTGGTCGCTCACCGTGACCTTCAGATGCGGCAGATCGATTTCCCCTTCGAAGGCCGCGTCGGTGGGAATGCCAATGTGATTGAACTTCAGCATCATGAGACTTGGTTCCTTCGCAGCCGCGATGCACACCAGCCTCATGCCTATGCGCGACTACATGGCGGAGACCGAGAGATCGATGAGCTTTGCGGGTACGGAGCGAATGCCCCAGGCAATCTCACGCTGCATAGGGGCGCGCCTGCGCCAAGCCTGCGGCCAATTTGTCAACGCTGCGCGACCGTAGCCAAATTGTTCAACCACGCGCGTCCCGGGATTTCTCCCGGGACGACGGGATTGGTTGCCGCAAATTTCTATTCGCCGATCAGCGCCTTTATCGTCTTTATGCCGTTGGGTGAACCAAGGCCGCCCAGCAGATCATAGCCTTTGACCGCCGGATATTTGCCACTCGCATTGCCGATGATGTCGTGTGTCATCCTGTGGTCCGCGCTGTATTCCGGATAGAGCGTCGGATTGATGAAGCCGATTGTCGGCTTGCCGTCGCGCAACGCTTTCTGGTTTGCCAGCGCCGCGAAGCCGGCCCACATCGGCGACGAAAAGCTCGTACCGCCGGCGCCTCCGAAGCAACTGCCGTCCGCGCAAATCTCCATGTCCGTGTCGGCGTTGGCCGATACGTCGGACACGTTGCGCAATTTTTTGGAGCCCCCGTTCCTCCTGTTGATATACGGGAGCTGGTACGGCTCGATCGGGATGTTCGTGTCGACGGAAGGCCCGGAGGCGCTGTCGGGCCACCCCGGCTCGGACTTCCAGGAACCGGCGGGGCCGTTGGTCACGAGATCGGTCCCGCCGACGGCGATGATGTTTGCGTCCTCTTCGGGCCAGGGACCGCTGGCAAGAAGAGTCACGTAGTCGCCGCTCGCGGTGAACCACGATTGCCCCTGCGCCGCCATCTCCTGATAGATCGGATCTTCGACGGCGAAATTCTCGTTATAGCCCCAGGATGTGCTCAACTGCTTGCTGGTGTTGTCCGACGCCATCCGCTCCTCGATGGCGACGGGGTCCTGGGCGACATAAACCTGCACCTGGTCCATTCCGGGCGCCATGGAGATCGCGTAGTCGACGTCGAGCGTCTGTTCTCCATCGTCGCAATTGCCGCAATTGACCGGAGTTCCGTCGACGGAGATGCCGTTGACCGCCACGTTGAGCGACTGTTTGAACGTGCTGAAATAGAGGGGAATGTCGCTTGGAATGTAGCCATCGAGCTCCATCAGGCCCACCGACTGACCCTTTCCGACGAGCCTGGCTGTGGTTCCCGTTCCGTAATAGGCGGCGCGCATGTCGCTGCCGAGATAATTGCCGCCAGGCCCCGAGCCGGTTCCGCCCCGCTGGCCACCGGTTCTGACGAGCTTTGGAAAGGGAAGCTGGAAATTGTCCAGGCCGGTAATGGACAGCACCGGCACGTTGAGCGCCAGAGTCGGTTCGCGATCCGGCGCCATGAAACTGCGATTCGCGGTTGGGTGCCTGTAAAGTCCGAGCTTGATGTTCAGCACGCGCTCCACGTCGGATGCCTTGCCTTCGATCTGGAAGAGATAGCGGTTGGCGTAGCCGCGTGTGACGTTCAGCCCATTCGCATTGAAAAACCGCATTGCGGCATCGTAATCGCTCTGCGCCGGCCCGAAGCGTTCCGTGAATTCGGCCACCGAAAGGTAATGGTGATAGAGCACGCTCTTCCGGTTGTAGATCTGGTCGTCAAGCAGGCTGCGAAGCCCGGCAAGGTTGCGCATCGGGAGCACGACCTGCAGGCGCAGCCGGGTGTCCGCAGACACCTCCCCGACACGCGTCGCGTGATACTGCGCCACCGCGGGTGGCACGACACGGGTCGCCAGCGTGGCTGGGAAAGCCGCGGCCGTGGCGGCGATGCTGGCAACCGATGCGATCAGGCAGACGCGCAGTGCCTTCAGCGGATTTGACATTTTCATGAGTGTCCCTCGGTCCGGAATGGGTTGCGGAACCTGCGCTGCGCGGCTCTGGGGGTCAAGCGGGGTTGGGTTTAATCCGCGCGTCCCGATCGCTGGATCCGCCACTCCGATCGGCAGAATGTGGATTCGAATCGAGAATTGGGTTGCAATGGGATGATGGGGGAATCAAGATCGGAGTTCAAGCGAAGGGGGACAGCATGCGCTTCTCAATCATGGCGACGGTAATATTCGGCCTCGTCGCATCGCCCAGCTGGGCGGCATCGAGCGCCGACACGATGAAAGCCTGTGCCGCAGCGTGGAAATCCATGTCGCCGGCCGACCAGGCCAAGACGAGTTACAAGACCTATTCCGCCGCGTGCCTGAAGAATCACGGGCCGTCCACACCGCCGCCAAAACCCGCGACGCCGCAGGCGCAGATGAAGACCTGCGCGGCGAAATGGAATGCAATGAAAAGCGCGGGAACGACCGGCGGCCAGACCTACGCGCAGTTCTCCTCGACCTGCATGAAGAAATAGCGAGCTGCGGTTCGTCGAACCACCCCTCACCCAGGACTGCGTGGTTGCAATGTTTCGTTCGTTCCCCTCTCCCACAAGGGGAGAGGGGAACGCATTGCGCTCGTTTTCCGGTGCTGATGCGGCGCTCCGATTTCCCTCGCCCCTTGTGGGAGAGGGATGCAGGTACGGGCGCCGAATTCTGCTCTGAATCGGGTGAGGGGTGTTCCGCATTCACCGCGCCCTTGGGTGCGCAGCGTTGTAGACTTCGAGCAGCTTCTTCGTGTCGATTTCGGTATAGGTCTGCGTCGTCGACAAAGACGCGTGGCCCAGCAATTCCTGCACGGCGCGCAAATCGCCGCCATTGGCGAGCAGATGCGAGGCGTAGGAGTGGCGAAGCGCATGCGGCGTCGCGCGATCCGAAAGTCCGAGCGCGCTTCTGAGCCGCTGCATCACACTTTGTGCATCGCGCGCGCTCATCGGTCTGCCACGGCGCGAAAGGAACAGAGGTCCGGCTGCGGCGTCGTCGAAGGGGATCTGCCGCACATATTCGGCGATCGCTTCCTGCATCACCGGAAGAACGGGCACGGCGCGTTCCTTGTTGCGCTTGCCGAGCACGGTCAGCCATTCGCCGAGCGGCGCGTCGCCGCGGCGTAGCGCCAGAGCTTCGGAGATGCGCAGGCCCGCACCATAGAGCAGCGTGAGAAGTGCAACATCCCGCGCGGCAATCCAGACGACGTCACCGTTTGCCGCTTCCGCGAGCGTGCGCGCCGCCTCGCTCTCGCTGAGGGGCCTGGGCAGCGTGTGCGCGAGCCTGGGCGTGCGCACGGAATGCGGCGCCGGGTTGTCGAGAATTTCTTCGCGCGCGAGATGGCGGAAGAAGCTCCTGAGCGCCGACATGGCGCGGCGCACGCCGCGCGGCCCGAGACCCTCGTTGCGGCGCAAGGTGATGAAGGCGCGGAAATCCGCGGGCTTCAGACGCGCGAGCGATTTATCGTCGAGCGCGCGTCCGACATGTTCGCATGCAAAAGCGAGAAAACGGGTGACGTCGTCCTGGTAGGCGCGCAACGTGTGCGGGCTCATGCGGCGCTCGTGGGAGAGCGCGGCCAGCCAATCGCCCTTCAAGACCTCGGCAGATCGAGCCATGCGCGGATGGCGCGCTCCAGGGCGCGCGCAAAAAAGGAAAGATCGGCGGCTGGTCTTTCGCCATCGAAGAGGCGCTCTTGGTGCGCGCCGAGAACGTAAAGGGCCTGAGGCTCGCCGATCTTCAGGCGGAAAACCGCGAGGCTTCGGCATTCGGCGCCGCCCTGCCCGAGCAGCAATCCTCCACCCCCCGAAAGAATTGCGCTCATGCCTTCGCGGCCCAGCACGGCATCAGCCATGCCCGGCGCGATCAGGTGCACGCCCGCACCATGCCGGGATTGCGCGCCGTGTTCGCTTTCCACGCACAAGGCGGCGCGGTCGGCGCCGAACGCGCGCGCCGACGATTTGGCGATCTCGACCGCTTCCTCGATGCATCGCGCGTCCAGCAGATCGAGCACGGCGCGGCGCACGCCTTCGCCCATTTGCGCCTCGCGTTCGCGCGCGCCCTTGAGACCATCGCGCTCGGCGCGCAACGCGGCATTTTCGGCCGCCAGCCGGTCGATCGCGTAGCGCTGCAGATCGCGCACGTCGGGCGAGGCGAATCGTTCCGGCAACAGAAGGGCGAGGAATTCTCCGTCCTTCGCGATTCTCGCGCGATTCATGCGGATATAAGCTTTCACGGCTTCCGCGGCGGCGACGGCCGCCGGCCGCGATTGCGCATGCTCGCTCATGTCCGGCTTCTGTCGATCAACGGGTTCATTGATGCTTTCGATTGACCAAAGAGATTCGCGGCGCAAAGTTTAGCCATGAACGATGGCGCCTTGAAGCCCCGCGTTCGAGCCGGACAGCGCATGTGCGCGGGCGTGCTGTTGCCCTTGCCGCTCGAGGGCGCGTATGATTACGCGTTCGACGTGGCGTTGCCGCGTGGTGCAATCGTTGCTGCACCGCTTGGCCCGCGCACGATGTTGGGCGTTGTCTGGGGCGAAGCCGAGGGCGCGATCGGCGAAGCGCGTCTCAAATGCGCCGTGCCGCTCGATGGCGATCCGCGACTGCCGCCCGCTCTGTGTGATTTCATCGACTGGATGGCGCGCTACACGCTCGCCGCACCCGGCACCGTGCTGGCGATGGCCTTGCGCGCGAGGCAGGCATTCGACGCAGAAACGCCACGAATCGGTTTTGCGCGCGGAGCCGTGACACCGGCGCGCATGACGCCGGCGCGTGCCCGCGTTCTCGCTCTAGTTGCGGATGGTCTGGCGCGCAGCATCGCGGGGATCGCCGAGGAAGCCAATGTCACGCCACAGGTCGTGCGCGGATTGATCGAGGCCGATGCGCTCGACAGCGTCGCACTGCCCGAGTTCGCGCCGCTGCCCTTGCCCGATGCGCAGTTCGCGCCTTCGACTCTTAATCGGGAGCAATTGCTGGCGGCGGAGGAGTTGAAGGCGCGCGTCGCGGCGCGTGAATTTTCCGCGACATTGCTCGACGGCGTCACCGGCTCGGGAAAGACCGAGACCTATTTCGAAGCCGTCGCCGAGGCGCTGAGATCGAAGCGTCAGGTATTGATCCTGCTCCCCGAGATCGCGCTCACGGTGCAGTTTCTCGACCGCTTCGCCGAGCGCTTCGGCTGCCGGCCGGCGGAGTGGCATTCGGATCTTTCGCAGAAGGAACGCAGGCGAATCTATCGCGCCGTCCTGTCCGGCGAGGCGCGGGTCGTCGTGGGCGCGCGCTCAGCGCTGTTTCTGCCTTTTCCCGAGCTTGGTCTCGTCATCGTCGATGAGGAGCACGAACAGGCCTACAAGCAGGAAGACGGCGTCGTCTATCACGCACGCGACATGGCGGTGGTGCGCGCCCGCATCGAGAATTGTCCGATCGTGCTCGCCAGCGCCACGCCGTCGCTCGAAACCTACGTCAACGCGTCGGGCGGCCGCTATCGCTGGCTCAAGCTGCCGCGCCGGCACGGGAATGCCATCATGCCCGAGATTCGCCTTGTCGATCTCAGGAAGGCGCGCACCGAACCGGGCGCCTGGCTGTCGCAACCGCTGCGCGAGGCGCTCGCCGCAACGCTCGACAGCGGCGAACAGGCGATGCTGTTTCTCAACCGCCGCGGCTACGCGCCGCTCACTCTGTGCGAAGCCTGCGGACAAAAGCTGACATGCCGCAATTGCTCCGCCTGGCTTGTCGAGCATCGCTATCGGCGCATGCTGGTCTGCCACCATTGCGGGGTGGAAATGCCCGTTCCGCTCAATTGCCCGTCTTGCGAGGCCGAGAAATGTCTCGTCGCCTGCGGACCGGGCGTGGAGCGCGTGACGGAAGAATTTGCCACTTTGTTTCCTGAGGCGCGCGCGGCGATCGCCTCGAGTGACACGCTGCACGGTCCGCTCGAAACCCAGGCCGCCATCCGCGCCATGGCGAAGCACGAGACCGATGTGCTGATCGGCACGCAGATTGTCGCAAAGGGGCATCATTTCCCGCAACTGACTCTGGTAGGCGTCATCGATGCCGATCTCGGCGGTTCGGAAGGCGACCCGCGCGCGCGCGAACGCACCTTCCAGCTCCTGCATCAGGTGGCAGGCCGCGCCGGCCGCGCCGAACGTCCCGGCGTCGTCCTGATCCAGACGCGCAATCCCGAGGATCCGGTCATGCAGGCTCTGGCTTGCGGCGATCGCGACGCGTTCCTCGAGCAGGAATGCGAAGTCCGTCAACGGGTCTCGGCGCCTCCGTTCGGGCGTCTTGCGGCCATCATTCTTGCGGGACCAGACGGTGATGAAGTGCGGAACGCCTCCCGCATGCTCTCGCGCGCGGCGCCCGTTGCACGCGGCGTGAAACTGTGGGGACCGACGCCCGCGTTCTATCAGGTGTTGCGTGGCCGCACGCGCGAGCGGCTGCTCCTTCAGGCCGAGCGCAATGTCGATGTGCAGGCTTATCTCCATGCCTGGCTCGACAGGGTGAAATTGCCGGGGGGCGTGCGCATGACGGTGGACGTCGATCCGGTGAGTTTTTTTTGAGGGCGCGAGCGAGCAATACCCTGCCTCAATTTGCCCGCAAGAAATAGAACACGGCGAGGATGACGATGATCGCGATGAACTGCGCCAGCACGCGGTAGCGCATAAGCCGGTTCGACCAGCGGCGCTGTGTGTTTCCACCGATCCAGAGCGTGGAAAGCCCCGCGGCCAGGATCATAAGCACCGCGGCGAGCGCAATTCCGACGACGATCATTCCGCCCATGCGGAATCACTTCCTTGCGAAACGAATTTCACCATGAACCGACGTTCGGCATCTCGTTCCACGGAGCGGACGGCGCCTTGGGAGCGCCCTTCTGCAAAAGCTCGATCGATATTCCGTCCGGCGAGCGCACGAAGGCCATGTGGCCGTCGCGTGGCGGGCGGTTGATCGTCGCACCGCCAGCCATGAGTCTCGCGCAGGATTCGTAGATGTCGTTCACGTGATAGGCGAGGTGGCCGAAATTGCGCCCGCCCGCATAATCTTCCTGATCCCAATTGTACGTCAGTTCGACCATAGGCGCCTGCTCCATAAGCGCGCGCGGGGCGTCTTCGGGCGCGGCAAGAAAGACCAGCGTGAAGCGGCCCTTCTCGTTCTCGATCCGGCGCATTTCCTTCAGGCCGAGAAGCTCGCAATAGAAGTGCAGCGACTTCCCGAGATCCTTCACCCGGACCATGGTGTGCAGATAGCGCATGACGTCATCTCCAATTCGCAGCGAGAACAATACCTCGAATCGAAATCAGTGCCCATCATTGCCTTACCAAAGATTGAACCGCCAAGTCGCCAAGGCGCCAAGAAGCAATGGATCACAGTGAGGCAGTGAGACAGCGAGAATTTTGACGCGCCTGCGGCGCGCAATCTCCTTCCTCACCGCCGCACTGTCTCCCTGCAAATTCTTCTCTTGGCGGCTTGGCGGTGAACCTTCGCCTGGCAGGCGCTACTTCGGAAGCAATTGCTTGAGTTCGTAGATCAGTTCGAGTGCGGACTTTGGGGTGAGGGAGTCGGGCAGCACCGAAACGAGTTTCTTCTCGACCGCGCTTTCCTGCGGACCTCGCGCTTCAGTCATCGCCACGGAGAACAGCGGCAGGTCGTCGATGCGCGCCAGCGGCTTGTGGCCTTCGCGGCCCTCTTCGAGCGCGCGCAACACCTCTTCGGCGCGCGCAACCACAGACGCAGGCAATCCGGCGAGCTTGGCGACATGAATCCCGTAGGAGCGGTCGGCCGCGCCGCGCACCACTTCGTGCAGAAAAACGATGGTGTCCTTCCATTCGCTGACGCGCATGGTGACGTTGGCGACATTGTCGAGACGCGCCGCTAGCGCCGTCAGCTCGTGGTAATGCGTGGCAAAGAGCGTGCGCGACCCATTGACCGCGTGCAAATGCTCGATCGTCGCCCAGGCGATGGAGAGGCCGTCGAAGGTGGCGGTGCCACGTCCGATCTCGTCGAGAATGACGAGGCTCTTCTCGGTGGCGCGGTTGAGGATCGCCGCCGTCTCGACCATCTCCACCATGAACGTCGAGCGCCCGCGGGCGAGATCGTCGGCCGCGCCCACCCGGCTGAACAGGCGATCGATCACGCCGATGCCGGCACTCTCCGCCGGCACGAAGGCGCCCATTTGCGCAAGGATGGCGATCAGCGCGTTCTGGCGGAGGAAAGTCGATTTGCCCGCCATGTTGGGCCCGGTTACCAGCCAGATGCGCCCGCCACCATCGCGCGAGAGATTGCAGTCGTTGGCGACGAAGCTGCCGACCCGCGATCTTGCGAGCGCGCTTTGGACGACGGGATGACGGCCGCGCCGGATTTCAAAGGCGAGGCTCGCATCGACGACCGGCCGCGCGTGGCGCTCGGCCGCCGCCAGTTCGGCAAGCGCTGTGGCGACATCGATGACGGCGATCGCGTCGGAAATCTGCAGCAGCGCCTCGCCCGAGCCCGATGCCTCCTCTGCCAACGACTCAAACAGCTGCAGCTCGATGGCAAGCGCCTGTTCGGCGGCCTGCGCGATGCGGCTGGCCAGCGTCGCCAGTTCGTCCGTCGAATATCGCACCGCGCTGCCGATCGTCTGGCGATGGCGGAAAACCTCGCGCATCGGACTCGCCGTCAACTTGTCGGCGTTGGCCGGCGTCAGCTCGACAAAATAGCCGAGCACGCCGTTATGGCGAATCCGCAGGCCCGCGACGCCGGCTTCCGCGCGGTAGCGCGCCTCGAGTTTTGCGATCACCCGGCGGCTTTCGTCGCGCAAGGCTCGCGCTTCGTCGAGCGCCGCGTTCGCTCCCGCCGCGATGAAGCCGCCGTCGCGGCCATGGGGCGGCGGTTCGGCAACGAGAAGATGATCGAGCCGGTCGGCGAGCACGCTCAATTCGGCGACGCGCGTCATGAGCGTAGTCCGCGCCTGCAAAGCTTCGCCCGGAGACGGCTTGAGCGGATCCTCGAGAGCCGACAACTGGTCGCGCAATGTTCGCGCGGTGCGGATTCCATCGCGGAGCGCGCCGAGATCGCGCGGGCTGCCTCTTTGAAGGGAAAGCCGCGCCAACGCGCGCGCGATGTCGGGCGTGCGTCGAAGGCTCTCGCGCACCAGGGAGCGAAGTTCGGTTTCGGCCACGAACAGGGCGACGGAATCGTGGCGCGCAACGATTTCGGTGACATCGGTGAGCGGAGAGGAGAGGCGGCGGCCCAGCTCGCGCGCGCCTGCCGAAGTGAGCGTCCGGTCGATCGTGTCGAGAAGGCTTCCCGCGCGCGCGCCCGAAAGCGTTTCGACCAGTTCGAGATTGCGGCGCGTGGCTGCGTCGATGCTCATGCGAAGGTCGGGCGCGGCATGCGCGAGACGCTTGAGTTTCGGCAGCTTTCCTTTCTGCGTCAGGTCGAGATAGGCGACGAGCGCGCCGGCGGCGGAAATTTCCGCGCGCGTGAAATGTCCAAGCCCGTCGAGCGCCGCAACCTGGTAGAGCGCCATCAGCGCCCGCTCGCCTTGCGCCGAATCGAAATTGCGCGTGGGCAGATGCGTGGGCGGCGGCTCCAGCGAACCGAACAGATCGGCGAATATCGCATCGTTTTGCAGCGAATCCGGAACGAGCCATTCGCGCGGAGCGAGGCGCGCCAGTTCCGCCGCGAGTTCCGCCGGGGCAATGGCTGAGACCTGGAATTCGCCGGTCGACATGTCCGCCGTCGCCAGCGCGAACTCGCCGCCGGCGCGCCCAAGCGCTGCCAGCAGGTTAGCGACGCGCGCATCGAGCAGGGTTTCCTCGGTCAGCGTTCCCGGCGTGACCAGGCGGATGACTTCACGGCCCACCACCGATTTGGCGCCGCGGCGCTTTGCCTCGGCCGGATCCTCGATCTGCTCGCAGATAGCGACGCGGAATCCCTTGCGGATCAGTTTTTCGAGATAGTGCTCGGCCGCGTGCACCGGCACGCCACACATGGGAATGTCGTGGCCCAGGTGACGCCCGCGCTTGGTCAGCGCGATGTCGAGAGCCGCCGCCGCTTTCACCGCATCATCGAAGAACAACTCGTAGAAATCGCCCATGCGGTAGAAGAGCAGGTAATCGCCATGCGCGGCCTTGATATCGAGATATTGCGCCATCATGGGCGTGGCGCTCTCGGATCCCTCGGGATTTTTCATGTCCATGCGCGAATCCGTGCAGACCGGCCATTGAAAGGCGAGGGCGGGGGGCGCGATATTCTGTGGATCGCGTCCCACGGAACCCGCATGGCCCGCCCCTCATTCACCCAGGAAGAAGTGCTCGCCTTTCACGCGTGCGGCAAGCCCGGAAAAATCGAGATCACGCCGACCAAGCCGATGGCGACCCAGCGCGATCTCAGCCTCGCCTATTCTCCCGGCGTGGCGGTGCCGGTGCGCGCCATCGCCGAACGCCCCGATGCGGTCTTCGACTACACCGCGAGAGGCAATCTTGTCGCCGTCATCTCCAACGGAACCGCGATCCTCGGGCTTGGCGATCTCGGCGCGCTGGCCTCCAAGCCCGTGATGGAAGGCAAGGCCGTTCTCTTCAAGCGCTTCGCCGATGTCGACGCCATCGATCTCGAGGTCGACACCAGCGACGTCGACGCCTTCGTCAACTGCGTGCGCTATCTCGGGCCGAGCTTTGGCGGCATCAATCTGGAGGACATCAAGGCGCCCGACTGCTTCGTGATTGAGGAGCGCCTGCGCGAATTGATGGACATTCCGGTCTTCCACGACGACCAGCACGGCACCGCCATCATCTCGGCCGCGGGCGTCATCAACGCGCTGCATCTGACGGGACGCCGGCTGGCGGATATCAAGGTGGTCGTAAACGGCGCGGGCGCGGCGGGGATCGCCTGCCTCGAACTGCTCAAGGCCATGGGGTTGCCGAACGCCAACGCGGTGCTCTGCGACACCAAAGGTGTGGTCTATCGCGGACGCGCGAGCGGCATGAATCAATGGAAGTCCGCGCACGCGATCGACACGGACGCGCGCACCCTCGCCGACGCGATGAAGGATTGCGACGTGTTCCTGGGCCTCTCCGTCAAGGACGCGGTGTCGCAGGAGATGGTGAAGACGATGGCAAGCGCGCCGATCATCTTCGCCATGGCCAATCCGGATCCCGAAATCTCCCCCGAAGCGGTAAAAGCCGTCCGTTCCGACGCCATCGTCGCCACCGGCCGCTCCGACTATCCCAACCAGGTCAACAATGTCCTGGGCTTTCCCTATATTTTCCGCGGCGCGCTCGATGTACGCGCGAAGACCATCAACGAGGAGATGAAAATCGCGGCCGCCGAGGCGCTGGCGGCGCTCGCGCGCGAAGACGTGCCCGACGAAGTGGCGCTCGCCTATCGCGGCGCGCGTCCTGTCTACGGGCCCGACTACATCATTCCGGTTCCCTTCGACCCCAGGCTCATCTCGCGCGTCTCTTCCGCGGTCGCCGAAGCCGCGATCAGGACGGGAGTCGCGCGGCGCGAATTGAAGGACCCGGAAGCCTACCGCATCGAGCTTTCGGCGCGGCTCGATCCGTCGGCGAACCTGTTCCAGCACATTACCCAGAGCGTGCGCGCCAATCCCAAACGCGTCGTCTTCGCCGAAGGCGAGGAGGAGGCGGTGATCCGTGCCGCGGCGGCATTCCAGGCATCCGGTCTCGGCAAGGCCCTGCTCGTGGGGCGGGAAGAAATTGTCAGGGCCGGCATCCGCAAGGCGGGCGTGGAGGATTACGGGCTCGAAATCCACACGCCGCAATCAGCCGGGGAATCGGCGCGTTATGTGGACACGCTCTATGGCCGCCTGCAGCGGCGCGGCGCTCTCTACCGCGATTGCGTGCGCATGGTGCGTAACGACCGCAACATTTTTGCAGCCTGCATGTTGGCCAGGGGCGATGCGGACGCGATGGTCACGGGCGTCACCCGCAGCTATTCCATGGCGCTCGGCGATGTGCGCCAGGTGCTCGACGTGCCCAAGGGCAAGCGGCCGATCGGCGTCCTCGTGATCTTCGTGAAAGGCCGCGTCGTGTTCGTGGCCGATACCAGCGTCCATGAAATTCCGACCAGCTCGGAACTCGCCGACATCGCGGTGCAGACGGCAAGCGTGGTGCACAGCTTCGGCTTCGTGCCGCGTGTGGCGCTGCTCGCCTCCTCCACCTTCGGCTTCCCGCGGAGCGAGCGCAGCGAACGCATTGTCGAAGCGGTCCACATCCTCGACCAGCGTGGAGTCGATTTCGAATATGACGGCGAGATCGCCGCCGACGTTGCGCTCGATCCCGAAATGCTCGCGCTCTATCCCTTCTGCCGGTTGAGCGAAACCGCCAACGTTCTGATCATGCCGGCGATCCATTCCGCCTCGATCTCGACCAAGCTCCTTCAGCAGGCGGGCGGCGTCACGGTTCTCGGACCTCTGCTCGTCGGCCTCGAACGCCCGGTGCAGATCGCGCCGCTCGGCGCCAAGATGAGCGAGATCTTCAACGCCGCGGTGATCGCGGCGCTGTAACGCGGAGTCTTCATTTCCCGCAGCCTTTGATTTTCCTCCCCCGCGGAGCGACAGCGACGTGGGGGAGGGGGACCGCGAAGCGGTGGAAGGGGTATGGCACCGGTGGCGGCAAACGATTGCAGGCGGCCGATGCTTCAGAAGCGCGTCAGGCAGCCTGGGCGAGACGCTGCATTTCCTGCGCGAATTCGAAACGAAGTTGATTGGCTTCGTCAGGCGGCAGCCAGTTGGCCATCTGCGGAAATGCCACTTGCCACATGCGCGCGTCGCGCTCCGGCCATGGCATCGTCTTCGCGTTGCGCGCCGTTTCAAGCAACGCCACGAGGTGGAGCCTGATCGTCTGAGGATCGGCCCTTCCGCCAAAGTCGGTCCGCTCCTCGAACATCGCCGGTTCGGAATCGGACAAGAAGAGATCGCGCTGGTCGCCGGGGTTCATGGACATGTCCGAATCACCACCCGATTCTGCACGCCTCGGCGCCGACGCGCGAGGCTTCTTGAATGCTGGCGTTCCGTAACCTACACTTCCGCCGATCTCAGAAGCGACTCTTGGCGCATTCGGCGTCGGAGCGGGGTCTGTAGGTCTCAGCCGGCGGCGTCCTCATGGCGAGGCGCTTGCCAAGGAGAAGCATATGCCTACCTTTCGTTTTCCCACATCTCAATTCCGCGCTATTCCGGCTCCCGTTGGGGAATCCCGTGTGGGTCTCTTTTACACGCCAGCATCGACTTTCCCGCGCGACTTATGGGATTGGCGTGAGGTAAACCCGCGGGAAATCAACAAACGCAGCGCTGTGTACAAACAAATCTCCCAAACGCTTACACAGTACCCAGATCGATTTCATGAGCGCAACCGCGGAATCACCGTCGTTGCGAATGATCTGGCCTTCGATGACAAGCGTAAAGAGGTCGTCCTTCGGCTCGACAATCCGAAGATAAATGGTGTCGTTGACGGTGCCCACACCCTTGATGCCATCCTTGAAGCTCAGCGGCAACCACCGGAGAAATGGCCGGCGTTCGTGTTTGTTAAGGCAATCACCGCTGTTGAGGCTGATCAGATCGCGGAGATTGCGGGGGGGCTGAATACGAGTCAGCAGGTTGATCTAAAAAGCCTGGAGAATCTTCGGGAGCACTTCGCCGAGTTGCAGAAAGTGCTTGCGAAGGAGACGTACGCAAATCAGATCGCCTACAAGATGAATGAGGATAAACCAATCGATGTTCGGGAGATCCTCTACTATCTGGCGGTGTTCGATCGCTCCGAATACGACAATGATCGGCATCCCGTAGCTCTTTTCGGTCGGAAGGAAGGCATAGTTCGCGAGTTCGCTGACCAGGCGGCAAATAAGCCAGGAGCAGGTGATTCGTTTCGAATTCTCATATCGAAAGCGCCCGAGATACTTAGGCTTCGCGATCTGATCGAAATGAAGGCATTGGCGTTGCCGGTGGGGCGTTATAAAGCCGGTAAAACAACTCGCATTCGCAGCGAGAGCAATCGCGAAAATCAGATGCAGTTTGTCGGCGAAAAGGTCAACGGGAAAATTCCACTGGGCTGGATCATGCCGATGTTGGCTGGCTTCCGCGCCAATGTGGATTGGAATAAGCCCAGCGGCTCATTTTCCTGGATAATGCCGCTCGATGCACTTGTTGACGGGTGCATTGAATCCCTGATGCTTGGCGTCCGCGACGTGCATGAGCAAGAGAATAGCCGGCCCGAGTATGTTGGCCGAAATGCAATCGCTTGGCGTATGAGCTACAACCGCGTAGCGCAGTCGATCCTGGAATGGCAACTTCGTAACGCTCGACGCGCACGATAATGGTGCGGACGACCTAAGCTGCATCTACACGAGACGGGCGAAGGTGACGAATACGGCGACAGGACTATCGATTCCGATCGGAACTCTGATCGGAGGCTGGTGCTTCTGCCGCCCTATTCTACTTTTCTCGTGCGGATGGCCAGTCTCCAGGAAATTGTGGGCCCAAGCCCGAAAGCATGCCGGATTGCGGACCAGGGTAAAATGCTGATGCAAGGGCTCCTCACATGACTTCCATTCTTTTCGAGAATGCGCGCCTCTTTGACGGTGAAACTGATCACTTACGCGACAATGTGAGCGTGCTCGTGGAAGGCGAGCGCATCCGCGAAGTCGCGGATGGTGCGATCAAGAGCCGGGATGCCGAGCGCATCGATCTCAAGGGCCGTACGCTCATGCCCGGCCTGATCGACGCGCATTTTCACGCCTATGCGACGGAGCTCGATCTCGGCAAGGCCGGCGACACGCCGCGCTCGCTGCACGCGCTGGAAGCGCGCGTCCTGCTCGAAAACGCGCTCAAGCGCGGCTTCACCACCGTGCGCGACGCGGCAGGCGCCGATTACGGTCTCGCACGGGCCACCGAACGCGGGCTCATCAAGGGTCCACGTATTTTCTATTCCGGCCGCGCCATCACGCAGACCGGCGGCCACGGGGATTTTCGCGGACCCGCGAAGGAATTCGCGGAGCCCTGCGCCTGCGCGTCCTCGAACTTCATGTCGTGGGTGGCGGACGGGCCGGACGAAGTGCGAAAGGCTGCGCGCGAGGAGCTGCGCAAGGGGGCGGACCAGATCAAGATCTTCGTCTCGGGAGGAATCTCTTCACCTTCGGATCCCGTGTGGATGCCGCAATTCTCGGACGACGAAATCCGTGCGGCGGTGGCGGAGGCGGCGACACGGCGCACCTATGTGCTCGCGCACGCCTATACGGCGGAGTCGATCGCACTCGCGGTCCGATGCGGCGTGCGCTCCATCGAGCATGGCAATCTCATCGACCGCGCCGCAGCGGAAGCGGTGCGCAAGCACGAGGCTTTCGTGGTGCCCACGCTCGTCACCTACGACGCCTTCCACAAATTCGGCCGTGAAGGCGGCGCGCCGGAGTTTCTTCTGAAAAAGCTCGAGGATGTACGGACAGCGGGCCTGGGCGCGCTGTCGATCCTCGAGGAAGTGGGCGTGCAGACCGGCTTCGGCACGGACCTGCTCGGCGAGCTTCACGTGCACCAGTCGGAGGAATTCCTCATCCGCGCGCAGGTGATGAAGCCCATCGACATTCTCCGCTCCGCCACCGGCGTGAACGCACGGCTCCTGAACCGCGCGGGTGAACTGGGCGTGGTGAAATCCGGCGCGCTCGCCGATCTCGTCGTGGTGGATGGCGACCCGTTGGAGGATTTGTCCCTCCTCACCCACCAGGGCGCGCATATGCCGATCATCATGAAAGGCGGCGCGATGATGAAGATGGAAATCGTTTAGGCGTTCCCAGGACCGCAGACTTCCGGCCCGCTCGTGACCACAACCCGACTCGCATTGTTGTTGCTGCAGGGTTTCCAGGTCGCGTTCCTTTTGCTTCACGACTGGATTCCTCTCGGCCGCCTCACCAACCGCAAGGCGATCGCCGAAGCCGATTCCCTCTCGCACCGGGTCTGGACGACCGCGATCAGCGGCCTCCCCTTTGCCATCGGCTTCGCCTTCAGCCTGCGTGCGGGTGCGGGGCCGTTTGCCGGCTGGCTGCGCATCTGGTTGTGGGCGAGCTATGCGCTGCTGTTCGCAGGCGAATTGCGGGCCTGGTGGCTTCCCTATTTCGTGTGGAACGAACCGGCGCGCGCGGAGCGTTATCGCGCCCGTTTCGCGGGTACGCTGCGCTTTCTGCCCGAACGCCGTAGCATGGCGCCGGACGCGCTTCACACCGTTCTGCACGTGACGACGGCGGCGACACTTGCCCTGCTGGCGCTCGACCGGTGATCGTTGCCAAAGGACTTCGGATAGTTCTGGTGCTGTGGCAAATGCTGGAGCGGAACGCGCCCTCTCGCGAAATCGCGAGAGGAAAAACAAGGCTCGCGTTTCGAGACCCGGCTTTCGGACCTCAGCCTCCCATCCCCACGTCAATTGGTTGCGCCCATGCCGCAGCGCAAAAAAGCTGCGAAAATCGGGCTTTGTTCGCCTTGCGAGCTGAAAATGCCGCCCCTATATACCCCCCAGACGGGGTAAGGGCTTTGCCCCGACTGCCGCTATCTCTTGGGGACGGACCGGAGGGCGCTCCTTCGCGAGGCCAGGACTCCGTTGCCCGAACGGAAGGATCAAATAATGGCAAAAGTTATTGGCATCGACCTCGGCACAACCAATTCCTGTGTCGCGGTCATGGAAGGGGCGACGCCCAAAGTCATCGAGAACGCGGAAGGCGCGCGGACGACGCCTTCGATCGTCGCGTTTACGGCCGACGGCGAGCGGCTGGTCGGTCAGGCCGCCAAGCGCCAGGCAGTGACCAACCCGGAACACACCTATTTCGCAATCAAGCGGCTGATCGGCCGCCGCTTCGACGATCCCATGACCCAGAAAGACATGGGCATGGTCCCCTACAAGATCGTCAAGGCCGACAATGGCGACGCCTGGGTGGGCGGCCGCGACGGCAAGCGCTTTGCGCCATCCGAGATTTCGGCCTTCATTCTGCAGAAAATGAAGGAGACCGCCGAGAGCTATCTGGGCGAGAAGGTCGTCCAGGCGGTCATCACGGTCCCGGCGTATTTCAACGACGCCCAGCGCCAGGCAACCAAGGACGCCGGCAAGATCGCCGGCCTCGAGGTGTTGCGCATCATCAACGAACCCACGGCGGCCGCGCTCGCCTACGGCATGGACAAGAAGCAGGGCGGCACGATCGCCGTCTACGACCTCGGCGGCGGCACCTTCGATATCTCCGTGCTCGAGATCGGCGACGGCGTGTTCGAGGTCAAGTCGACCAATGGCGACACGTTCCTCGGTGGCGAAGACTTCGACCAGAAGCTCGTGAATTACCTTGCCGACGAGTTCAAGAAGGAGAGCGGCATCGATCTGCGCTCCGACCGGCTCGCGCTGCAGCGCCTCAAGGAAGCCGCAGAGAAGGCCAAGATCGAGCTTTCATCGGCGATGCAGACCGAAGTGAACCTGCCCTTCATCACGGCCGACGCCTCGGGGCCGAAGCACCTGACGATGAAGATCACGCGCGCCAAGCTCGAAGCGCTGGTCGACGAATTGATCCAGAAGACGATCGCGCCGGTGAAGCAGGCGCTCAAGGATGCCGGCGTTTCAGCCAACCAGATCGACGAGGTGATCCTTGTCGGCGGCATGACGCGCATGCCCAGGGTCCAGGATGTCGTCAAGCAGCTCTTCGGCAAGGAGCCGCACAAGGGCGTCAATCCCGACGAAGTGGTGGCGATGGGCGCGGCCATCCAGGCCGGCGTGCTCAAGGGCGAAGTTAAGGATGTGCTTCTTCTCGACGTGACGCCGCTGTCGCTGGGCATCGAGACGCTCGGCGGCGTGTTCACGCGCCTGATCGAGCGCAATACCACCATCCCGACCAAGAAGAGTCAGACCTTCTCGACCGCCGAGGACAATCAGACCGCGGTGACGATCCGCGTCTTCCAGGGCGAGCGCGAGATGGCGGCGGACAACAAATTGCTCGGCCAGTTCGATCTCGTGGGTCTGCCGCCGGCGCCGCGCGGCGTGCCGCAGGTGGAAGTCACCTTCGACATCGACGCCAACGGCATCGTCTCGGTGACCGCGAAAGACAAGGCGACGGGCAAGGAGCAGCAGATCCGCATCCAGGCATCGGGCGGTCTGTCCGAGGGCGACATCGAAAAGATGGTGAAGGAGGCCGAGAGCCATGCCGCGGAAGACAAGAAGCGGCGCGCGCTCGCGGAAGCCAAGAACCAGGGCGATGCGCTGATCCATTCGACGGAAAAGGCGCTATCCGAGCATGGCGACAAGATCGATGCGGGCGAGCGCCCCGGCATCGAGAACGCGATCGCCTCCTTGAGGGAAGCCATCAAGACGGACGACGTCGACTCGATCCAGTCCAAGACGCAGACGCTCGCGCAGGCATCGATGAAGCTCGGCGAAGCCATGTACAAGGCGCAGCAGGCGCAAGCAGCCGGCGGCGATGACGAGAACGCCGGCGGCGGGGCAAAACCCGACGAGAACGTCGTCGATGCGGAGTTCACCGAAGTGGACGAGAACAAGAAGAAGGGTGCAGCCTGATCGGGAATCGGAGGTTCGGGAGCCGGGGGCAAATGAAGTGAACTTTTTACCTTCCAAATCTGGATTTCCGGCTTCGCCGCTCCGACTTACGCCTCGATGAGCAAGCGCGATTTCTACGAAGTGCTGGGTTGCGAGAGAGGCGCCTCGATCGAAGAGATCAAGGGCGCCTACCGCAAGCTTGCCAAGGAACTGCATCCGGACCGCAATCCCGGCGACCATTCCTGCGAGCACCGCTTCAAGGAAATCAATGAGGCCTACGACATCCTCAAGGATGGCGACAGACGCGCGGCCTATGACCGTTTCGGCCATGCGGCCTTCGAGAATGGCGGCGGCGGGCGTACCAACGGTTTCGGCTTCGACTTCGCCTCCTCCTTCACCGACGTCTTCGATGATCTCTTCGGCGAGATGATGGGCGGCCGCCGCGGGCGGCGGCAAAACCGCGGCAGTGATCTTCGCTACAACATGGAGATCACGCTCGAAGAGGCCTATGCGGGCAAGAGCGCTGAGATCCGCGTCAATACGGCGGTGGCGTGCGAAGCGTGCGGGGGAAGCGGTGCCGAAGCCGGCTCGCGTCCCGAGGCGTGCCCGACCTGTGCGGGCGCGGGCAAGGTGCGCGCGCAGCAGGGCTTCTTCACTATCGAGCGTACCTGTCCGCATTGTCACGGTTCCGGCCGCCACATCCGCAATCCGTGCAAGCCCTGCCGGGGCGCGGGCCAGGTGCAGAAAGAGCGCACGCTTGCGGTCAATATTCCGCGCGGCGTGGAAGAGGGCACGCGCATTCGGCTCACCGGCGAAGGTCAGGCGGGATTGAACGGCGGACCCGCGGGCGATCTCTACATTTTCATTTCCATCGCGCCGCATCCGATCTTCCAGCGCGACGGACACGATCTGCATTGCCGCGCACCCGTGTCCTTCATCATCGCGGCATTGGGCGGCGCGATCGAGGTACCGACCTGCGACGGCGGCCGCGCCAAGATCAATATTCCCGAGGGCACGCAGACGGGCCGCCAGATTCGCCTGCGCGGCAAGGGCATGCCACTCCTGCGCGGCGGCGGCATGATGGGCGACCTCTATGTCGAGATCGCCGTCGAAACGCCCGTCAAGCTCTCGCGCAAGCAGAAGGAGCTTCTGCGCTCCTTCGAAAAGGAAGGCGAAGAAGGCATGCATCCCGAATGCGAGGGCTTCTTCGCCAGGGTCAAGGAATTCTGGGGCGGCGCCGAAGACGCGTGACCCCATCGCTGATAACCGCTGATAAAATCGCTGTTCTCCTGTAGAAGGGTCCGTGGTCAGAAATTCTACCGCCGAGCATTTGAATTTCCTGCGCGGGCTGATCGCCCGGCCGAGAAATGTCGGCGCGGTCGCGCCATCGAGCCCTGCTCTTGCCCGTGCCATCGCGGCGCAGATCGAACCCCAATCTCAAGGACCCGTGCTCGAGCTGGGACCGGGCACGGGAGTGATCACGGAGGCGCTGATCGAACGGGGGATTTCGCCCGGGCGCATCACCGCGATCGAATACGATGCGGATTTTGTCCAGCACATCGCAGCGCGATTTCCCGATGTGCGCGTCATCGAAGGCGACGCGTTCGATCTGGACGCGACTCTGGGATCGGGGTCGGGCGAGAAGCTGGCCGCCGTGATCTCCGGCCTTCCGCTCCTGAATCACCCGATGGCGCGCAGACGCGCCTTGATCGCAAACGCTCTCGCACGTCTCGCACCGGGCGCGCCGTTCGTGCAATTCTCATACGGATGGAAGCCGCCCGTGCCGGCGGATGCGCGCACGAGCGTCACCCACGCCGATTTCGTGCTGGCGAATCTGCCGCCCGCGCATGTGTGGGTCTATAGGCGCCTGTAAGGCTACTCCGCAGCTTCGGCGAGTCGGGGCGCTGCCTGCAGCACGTCCTGGCCGACATGGGCTTCGAACTTGCGGAAATTGTCGCGAAACATTCCGACCAGCTTGATCGCCTGGGCGTCGTAGGCGCTCTTGTCGCTCCAGGTTTCGCGTGGATCGAGCATGCGTGCATCGACGCCCGGCACCGACAGGGGAACACGAAAACGGAAATGCGGATCGATGCGCATTTCGACATTGGCGAGCGTGCCGTCGAGCGCCGCCGAGAGCAGTGCGCGCGTCGCCTTGATCGGCATGCGGTGACCGCTGCCGAACGAACCGCCGGTCCAGCCCGTGTTCACCAGCCAGCAATCAGCCCGATGCCCGGCGATCAGGTCCCTCAGCAAATTGCCGTATTCGGAGGGGTGGCGCGGCATGAAAGGCGCGCCGAAGCAGGTCGAAAAGGTGGGCTGCGGTTCGTTGCCAAGGCCTTTTTCGGTGCCTGCGACCTTCGCGGTAAAGCCGGAAAGGAAATGGTACATGGCCTGCGACGGCGTCAGTTTCGCGATCGGCGGCAGCACGCCGAAAGCATCCGCCGTAAGCAGGATCACGTTCCTGGGGTGCGGCGCCATTCCGGTGCGCGACGCGTTGGGAATGTAGCCGATAGGGTAGGCCGCGCGGGTGTTTTCCGTGTACCGCCCATCGTCGAGATCGAGCTCGCGGGTGACGGGATCCATCACTACATTTTCGAGCACCGTCGCGAAACGCCTGGTCGTCGCGTAGATCTCGGGCTCCGCTTCCGCCGAAAGCTTGATCACCTTGGCGTAACAGCCGCCTTCGAAATTGAACACGCCGTTCTCCGACCAGCCATGCTCGTCATCGCCGATCAGCGTGCGGGTCGCGTCTGCGGAGAGGGTCGTCTTGCCGGTTCCGGAAAGTCCGAAGAAAATCGCAGCGTCGCGGCCGGGACCGACATTCGCCGAACAATGCATCGGCATCACGCGTTTGGGCGGCAGAAGATAATTGAGAATCGTGAACACGGATTTCTTCATTTCGCCGGCGTAGGAGGTGCCGCCGATTAGGACGAGTTTCTTCGAGAAATTCACGGCGATGACGGTGCCTGACGCCGTCCCGTGCATTGCGGGATCGGCCAGGAAGCCCGGAAGGTCGATGATCGTGAATTCCGGATCGAAGCTCTCTCGCTCGCCGGATATGGGCTCGATCAGCAGATGCTGGATGAAGAGCGAATGCCAGGCAAACTCAGTCACCACGCGAACAGGGAGCCGGTGGGCGGGGTCTGCGCCGCCGTAGAGGTCCTGCGCAAACAGCTCGCGACCCTGCGCATACGCGATCATCGCCTGATGAAGCGCGTCGAAATGGCCCGGCGTCATCGGCTTGTTGTTGTCCCACCAGACCTGCGTTTCGCTGGCGGCGTCGCAGACGATGAACTTGTCCGAAGCCGAGCGGCCGGTGTGCTGGCCGGTGAGAGCGACCAGAGCTCCGCCTCTGGCGATGTGCCCTTCGCCGCGCATGACGGCTCGCTCGTAGAGTGCCGGTGCCGGCAGATTCCGGTGCACCGCTTTGAGATTGCGGAAACCCTGTTGCTCGAGCCCGTGCGCGTCCGACTGCCGACCGTTCTGGTGCATTGTTCTCCACTCCCCAACAATTCGCGGGCCCCTCCAGGCCAGCGGAGTGCAGGCGTCCCGCCGGCGGGACCGGCCTGCCGCCGCAGAATAGGCTGCCGCCCGTCCCTGCCGCAAGGAAACCCGATCCTTCTCTATCGGATTGAGCTGGGTTAAGAGGCCCGCTCATGCCACTGAGCGACGAACAGCTTGAACGTTACGCCCGCCACATCGTGCTGCGGGAGGTCGGCGGCGTCGGCCAGGCAAAGCTGCTTGCCTCGCGCGTTCTGGTGGTGGGGGCGGGCGGTCTTGGCAGCCCTCTCATTCTCTACCTGGCTGCGGCAGGCGTGGGCACGATCGGCGTGGCGGATTTCGATGCCGTGTCGCTTTCCAACCTGCAACGGCAGATTGCGCACAGAAACGAAGACATCGGCGTGGCGAAAGTGGCGTCTGCGGCGCGCGCGGCGCAAGCGATCAATCCCGATGTGCGGGTGGAGCTTCACCCGCACCGCCTGACCCACGACAACGCGCTCGATCTTGTCGGACGGTATGATCTTGTCGCCGACGGCTCCGACAATTTTGCGACGCGCTTTCTCGTCAACGATGCCTGCTATCTGGCGGAAAGACCCCTCATGTCTGCAGCGGTGACGGAATTCGACGGTCAGCTGGCGACCTTCCGGGCCTACGAGAAATCCGCGCGCCTTCCCTGCTACCGCTGCCTGTTCCCCGAACCGCCGCCGCCGGGCGCGGCGCCCTCCTGTTCGGAGACGGGTGTGCTCGGCGCCGCCGCCGGCGTGATGGGCACGCTGCAGGCGCTCGAAGTGCTGAAGGAAATACTCGGGATCGGCGACAGTCTTGCCGGCCATCTCCTGATCTACGAGGCGCTCGCAGCACGCTTCCGCAAAGTCAAAGTGAATCCTGATCCGGATTGCCGGCTCTGCGGCGCCGAACCGGCGATCCGATCGCTCGGTTAAGCCATTCACCTGCGCTGGGGGTTCAGTGCGCCTCGTCCCAATTCGCCGCCGCGCGCGCTTCCACGACCAATGGCACCGAAAGCGAGATGGCCGGGAGAGAGGCTTTCTCCATGACCCGTTTTGCCATCGCACACGTGGCCGCAGATTCTTTTTCCGGCGCTTCGAACACAAGCTCGTCATGCACCTGCAGCAGCATGCGCGCGCCGAGCTTCTCCTTCACGAGCGCAGGCGGCACGCGAATCATGGCGCGGCGGATGATGTCGGCGGCGCTTCCCTGAATGGGCGCATTGATCGCGGCGCGCTCAGCTCCGCCGCGTGATGCCGGTATTTTCGAGCGGATCTCGCGGATATGGATGCGCCGTCCGAACAGCGTCTCGACATAGCCCTTGTCGCGCGCGAATGCCTTGGTTGCTTCCATGTAGTTGCGGATGCCGGGGAACCGCTCGAAATATTTGCGGATGTAGTCGTCGGCCTCGCTGCGCGCGATCCCGAGCTGGTTGGCCAGACCGAACGCCGAAATTCCATAGACGATTCCGAAGTTGATCGCCTTGGCGCGGCGGCGCACATCCGAAGGCATGTTCTTGACCGGCACGCCGAATATTTCCGACGCGGTCATCGCGTGAATGTCGAGATTTTCGGCGAAGGCCCGTTTCAGTTCCGGAATGTTTGCGATGTGGGCAAGGAGCCGCAATTCGATCTGGCTGTAGTCGGCGCTGACGAGCCTGGTGCCCGGGGGCGCTACGAAGGCCGCGCGAATGCGGCGCCCTTCCTCCGTGCGGATGGGGATGTTCTGCAGATTGGGATCGGTCGATGCGAGCCGACCGGTCGATGTCGAGGCCATGGCGTAGGAGGTGTGCACGCGGCCGGTCTCGGGATTGATGAAGCTCGGAAGCGCATCGGTGTAGGTGCCGCGCAGCTTCTGCAATTGGCGCCAGTCGAGAACCAGCTTGGCGATGTCATGGCCGGCGGCCGCAAGCTCCTCCAGCGCGTCGGCATCCGTCGACCACGCGCCGGTCCGCGTCCTGCGGCCGCCCGCGAGCTTGAACTTGTCGAACAGGATGTCGCCCAGCTGCTTGGGCGAGCCGATGTTGAACGCGCCGCCCGCGAGAGCATGGATCTCGGCTTCGAGCCTGACCATGTCGCGGCCGAAATCGTTCGAGAGCTTGCGCAGACGGTCGGGATCGATCACGACGCCAGCACGCTCCATATCCGCGAGAACCGGCACGAGCGGCCGCTCGAGAGTCTCGTAGACGCCGACTTTCTGTTCGGCGACGAGGCGCGGCTTCAGAAGCGCGTGCAGACGGAAGGTGACGTCGGCATCCTCCGCGGAATAGCGGGTCGCTTCCCGGAGCGGAACGCAATCGAACGTTGTCCGCTCCTTGCCGGTGCCCGCCACCTCGCTGAAGGTGATCGGCTTGTGCTGAAGGTGAAGCTCCGAGAGCTCGTCCATCCCGTGCCCGTGCAGCGCCGTGCCGAGCACGTACGAAATGAGCATCGTATCGTCGAATGGCGAGATGCGAATACCTCGCTGTAGAAAGACGAGATAGTCGTATTTGAGATTTTGCGCGATCTTGAGAACGCCCGGATCCTCGAGCAGCGGCTTCAACCGGTCGAGAATGTCCTTTTCGCCAAGCTGGACGATCGCTCCCTGTCCGCCCAGGTCGAGACCGCTGGCCCCGCGATGGCCACAGGCAATGTAGCAGGCCTCGCCGGGCGCGACGGCGAGAGATACGCCGCACAATTGCGCCTGCATCGCATCGAGCGAAGTGGTCTCTGTGTCTA
Organism: Rhizomicrobium sp.; assembly: GCA_036495845.1. Taxonomy (GTDB): domain Bacteria; phylum Pseudomonadota; class Alphaproteobacteria; order Micropepsales; family Micropepsaceae; genus Rhizomicrobium. The sequence goes on along the minus strand of DASXMF010000084.1, from coordinate 1,197 downwards.
CGCAGACGCGGCCCGTTTCGTGCGCCCGGTCGATCCAGTGATGCAGGCGGTCGAGCGTGACCACGGTTTCGTAAGCGTCGTGATCGATGGCTTTGAGGAGTTTTGCGCGATCCATCACCGCGCCGGGAGTCCCGCCTCGTGGGCGTTCCGTTGCGGCGATCGCTTTTTCGGCAGGCAGCGGCGCCGTGGCATGCGGAGGAAGAGGCGTCGTTTCGCTGGGCGCGGCGAGTGCGGGCTGGGCCGGATCGGACGTGGGCGGCACCGCATCGACATCCTCGATTCCGAAATGCGAGGCGGCGCGCCGGCAAAGCGTTGAAAACTCCATCGCCTTGAGAAATCCTATCAGCGCCGCCGGCTCGGGATCCCGGACTGCAAATTCATCGAGCGTGGCTTTACTGGGGACGCGATCGTCGAGCTGGACCAGTTTCAGGGAGATGCGCGCATTTTCAGCATTCTCGATGAGCGTCTCTCGGCGCTTGTTCTGTTTGATCTCGTCCGCGCGGCTCAGCAGCGCATCGAGCGTGCCGAAAGTATTGATCAGCTCGGCGGCGGTTTTGACGCCGATCCCGCGGACGCCTGGAACATTGTCGGTCGAATCGCCCGCAAGCGCCTGCACCTCGACCACCTTCGAAGGCGGCACGCCAAAACGTTCGATGACTTCGGCCGAGGCGATGCGCTTGTTCTTCATCGTGTCGAACAATTCGATCTCGCCGTCGACGACGAGTTGCATCAGATCCTTGTCGGACGAAACAATCGTGGTGCGCGCGCCGGCTGCCCGCGCGAGGCGCGCGTAGGTGGCGATGAGATCGTCGGCCTCGTAGCCGGGTTCCTCGATGCACGAGACGCCGAATGCGCGCGTGGCCGCGCGCACCAGAGGAAACTGGGGAATCAGGTCTTCGGGCGGGTCCGGGCGGTTGGCCTTGTATTCGGGATAGATTTCGTTGCGGAACGTGATCTTGCCGGCATCGAAGATGACCGCGAGATGCGTTGGCCGGTCGCCCGCCCGCATGTCCTCGAGCAGTTTCCACAGCATGTTGGAGAAGCCCGAGACCGCGCCGGTGGGCAGTCCGTCTGATTTGCGCGACAGCGGCGGCAGCGCGTGATAGGCGCGAAAGAGATAGCCGGAGCCGTCAACGAGGTAGAGATGGTCGCCCTTGCCGACGGGCCGCCCGGCTGCGAGCCGCGCCTCGTTCAATG